>JAXDLD010000343.1:0-4278 GCA_034666805.1 Acidobacteriota bacterium | reverse complement strand
AGCGCCGACGGCCGGGAGCTCGAGAGCACGCTCCCCGCGGCCCTGGCGGGCGAGATCGCCCGCCAGCACTCCCGCCTGGGTCCCACGCCACAGCGGGTCGAGGACCGCGGAACCACCTACCTCGCCGTCGAGCGCGTCCTGCCGCTCGATTTTGGCGGGAGTGGCGGGAGTGGCGGGCGGGACGGACGAGGCGGCGGACACTTCGCCCAGATCATCCTCCGGCCCACGGACGGCGCCGAGCAGCTCGCCTACCAGATCGGCCGCGACCTGCTGCTCATCGGGCTCGTCGCCTTCGTCCTCGCCTTCGTCTTCGCCTGGCTGGGGGCGCGCCGCATCACCCTTCCCCTGCGCCGGCTCTCGGCCACCATGTCGCACATCGCGCGGACGGGCGAGCTGCAGAGCGACTTCCCCTCCGCTGGCGGCGACCGCGAGGTGCAGCTCATCGAGAACACCTTCCGCCAGCTCCTGGTCTCGGTCGAGGAGTCGCAGCGCGCCCGCGAGCGCTCCTACGTCGAGGCGGTGGGCGCCGTCGTCACCGCGGCGGATGCCAGAGACCACGAGACGACCGGCCATTCCTTCAGGGTTGCCCACTACGCCGTTGCCCTCGCCCGCAACATGGGCGTCAACGGCGAGCAGTTGAAGGCGATCGAGTGGGGGGCACTCCTCCACGACGTAGGCAAGATGGTGGTGCCCGACGACATCCTCCGGAAGAGCGGGCCGTTGACCGACGACGAGTGGCACATCATGCGCCAGCACCCCAACTGGGGCTTCGACATGCTGGCCGAGGTCGGCTTCCTGCAGAAGCCGGCGCTCGAGATCGTCTACAGCCACCACGAGCGCTGGGACGGCAAGGGCTACCCGCGCGGCCTGGCCGGCGAGGACATCCCGCTCGCCGCCCGCATCTTCGCCGCCGTCGACGCCTACGACGCGATCACCTCCGACCGCCCCTACCGGCGGGCGCACAGCCATCAGGCGGCGATCGCCGAGCTGCAGCGGGTCTCCGGCCAGCAGCTCGACCCGCGGGTGGTGGTCGCCTTCAGCCGCATCCCCGAGGTCGATCTGCGCCGCCTGCGCGAGCTGTGCAAGCGCTTCCACCCGGGCCTGTCGCTCCCCTCCGACCTCTTCGTCGGCCTCGCCGAGACCGGCTCCGGCCCCAAGCGCACCGCCGAAGACGCCCGGGCGCGGTAAAGCCGCGCCTAGGGTCGCTTTAAGGTATCCCGTACCGCTTCCGCTTCTCCCACAAAGCCTTGCGGCTGATCCCCAGGAGCTCGGCCGCCTGCCTCTGGTTGCCCCGGGTGTAGGCGAGAGCGCGGCGGATCTCGTCTTTCTCCACCTCGAGGAGGGGTCGCGGCCGGCTCTCGCCGGCTCCGATTGCCCCTTGGGGCGGCACCGGGTCGAGCGGCGGAACCGGCTCGTGCGGACCGGCGGTGGACAGGACCAGGCAGCGTTCGAGGATGTTCCTCAGCTCCCGCAGGTTTCCCGGCCAGGGGTAGTCGCGGAACCAGGCGAGGGCGGCCGGCGCCACCCGGAGCCCCGGGCGGCCGAAGCGCTCCCCGAGATCGGCCAGGAGGTGGTCGGCGATCGCCGGCAGGTCGGCCTGGCGTTCGCGGAGCGGCGGGAGCCGGAAGGCGAGGACCTCCAGGCGATAGAAGAGGTCCTGGCGGAAGGCGCCGCGGGCGACCCGTACGAGCAGATCCTCCGAGGCGATGGCGACGAAGCGCACGTCGGCCTCGACCTCGGGGCCGCCCAGGGGGGCGTAGCGCCGCTCGGCCAGGAGCCGCAGGAGCTTCCCCTGGACGGCTAAGGGCAGCTCTTCTATTTGATCGAGCACGAGGGTGCCTCCCTGGGCTCGCGCCACCCGCCCGTCGGCCGCCCGGTCGGCGCCGGTGAAGGCGCCCGCCCGGTAGCCGAAGATCTCGCTCTCGAAGAGCGAGCTCGGGAGGCTCGCCACGTCGACCTCGACGAGCACTCCGGCCGCCCGGCGGCTGGCGGCATGGAGGGCGCGGGCGACGGTCGACCGGCCACTCCCGGGTTCGCCCAGGAGGAGCACCGGCGCCTCGGAGAGGGCGGCCCGCTCCGCCCCCTGGAGGGCCCCGGCCAGGACCGGGAAGTCCTGGGTGAGACGGTCGAGGGAGAGGGGCGGCGCGGTTGGGATCGGGTTCGCCGGCCTCTTAAGCCGGCCCGGTCTGGAGGTGCTGGGCCTGGAAGTGCTGGGTGACGTCGGGCGCGTCGGCCCAGAGGCGCTCCAGGGCGTAGAAGCCGCGGGTCTGGCCGTCGAAGACGTGGACGACCAGGTCGCCATAGTCGAGCAGCACCCACTGGCCGCGGTTGTAGCCTTCGATGTGCAGCGGCCGTACCCCCTCTTCCCGCAGGCGCTCCTCGATGCTGTTGGCGATCGCCTGCACCTGCCGGTCGCTGCTGCCGCTGCAGATGAGGAAGTAGTCGGTGAAGTCGCTGATGCGGGAGAGGTGGAGGACCCGGAGGTCGATGGCTTTGCGGTCCTCTGCCGCGGCAACCGCCTCGCGGACTCGGACCGAGGTGTCCTGGGGAGCTGTGGCTTCTGCCTTCATCGATAGAGCTGGTATTTCCGCGCGTAGTCTAACACCAAACCCGGCAGGGCTCCGGGCGGTGGCGCCTCCCCGCGGGAGAGGATTCGGCGCAGTTGGGTGGAGGAGACATCGACCGGTTCCTGATGCAAAAGGAGGACCCGGCCGCTCCCGGCGAGGTCGCCGAGCTCCGGCGCCAGGGCCGCCGTCTCGAGGTCGAAGCCGGGACGGGCGAGGACGACCAGGTGGGCCAGACGCGCGATGTCGCGGAAGCGCCACCAGCGGTGGAAATCGAGGAAGGAGTCGCTACCGATGACCAGGTGCAGGTCGGCCTCCGGCATGGCCGTGCTCCACTCCTCCAGGGTATCGACGGTGTAGGCCGCCTTCCCCGGGGTGAGCTCATGGGGGGAGGCGAAGAGCCCCTCCTCGGCGAGGAGAGCCAGCTCGACCATGGCGTACCGGGCGTGCGCCGGCGCCAGATCGCGCATGGGCTTGTGCGGCGGCTGGGCGGTGGGCAGGTAGATCACCCGCTCGAGCCCGAGCGACCGCCGCGCCTCCTGAACCGGCTGGACGTGCCCGCGGTGGACAGGATCGAAACTACCCCCGAAGATCCCGATCTTGGCCGTCTTCACGAGGCCTTCTTCTCCGCACGGAGGCGCTGTGTGAGCTCCGTCACCAGCCGGTCCACCCCCTCGTGGGTCGCCGAGCTGATCTCTAAATAGGGCAGCGAGCGCGCCTCGGCCGCCGCTCGGAGCTCCTCCCGCCGCTCCGGCAGGGCGGAGTCGAGCTTGCTTCCCACCACCAGGCGGGGCCGCCGCACGAGGCCGGGATCGAAGGTCTCGAGCTCGCGCTCGACCGTTTCCAGGTCCACCGCCGCGCTCCCCTCCGGGTTCGAGAGGTCGACCAGATGGACGAGCACCCGGCAGCGCTCGACATGGCGGAGGAACTGGAACCCGAGCCCGGCCCCCTGGGCCGCCCCGGCGATCAGGCCCGGCAGGTCGGCGATGACGAAGGGATCGTCCTGCAGGCTGCGGGCGACAACTCCGAGTTGGGGGACGAGGGTGGTGAAGGGATAGTCGGCGATCTTCGGCCGGGCCGCAGAGACGACGCTGATCAAGGTCGACTTGCCGGCGTTGGGCAGACCCACCACTCCGACGTCGGCGAGGAGCTTGAGCTCCAGCCGGAGCTTCCTCTCCTCGCCGTCGCGGCCGGGGTCGGCCCGGCGCGGCGCCTGGTTGGTGGGGGTAGCGAAGCGGGCGTTGCCCCGGCCGCCCCGGCCGCCGTCGGCGACCCGCAGGTGCGCTCCGTCCTCCAAGATCTCGCCCAGGAGCTCCGCCGTCTCGGCGTCGTAGACCATGGTGCCCAGGGGCACCGGCACGAAGAGGTCGTCGGCGGTCTTTCCGGTCTTGTTCGAGCCCTCGCCGTGGCGCCCGCGGTCGGCGGCGTAGAGCGAGGCGAAACGCAGGTGATAGAGGGTGTTGCGCTGTGCCTCGCCGACCAGGATGACCGAGCCGCCGTCACCGCCATCACCGCCCGAGGGGCCGCCCCGGGGGACGAACTTCTCGCGCCGGAAGGCCATGCAGCCGTTACCCCCACGCCCGGCCCGGACGTGGATGATGGCTTCGTCTAAGAAGATCAGGGGAAGCCGGGCCCGGAGCTATTCGGCGGTTTTCGCGACAGTATCGGCGCTGGCGGCGGTAGTGGCCGTAGCGGCGATGGGCAGGATGTTGAC
>JAXDLD010000342.1:0-6247 GCA_034666805.1 Acidobacteriota bacterium | reverse complement strand
GCCGGGTAGGTTGGCGGTCATCGCCGGCAGTGCGGTGATCACCGCCGGGTAGGTTGGCGGTCATCGTCGGCAGTGCGGCGATCACTGCCGAGCAGGTTGGCGGTCATCGCCGGCAGTGCGGTGAAGGGGGCCTATCGCCGGGGGACCGGCGATGGGCCCGGGTTATCCCCGTTCCCTGCTTGCCAGCCAGCGCGCCGCAAAGCGACATGGCCTATTATCGCAGTGATCCCGCGCCTTTCTCCAGCTCCACGGCCACCCGGTCCGGCAGCAGGAACACCTGCCGCGCCAGCTCCGAGCCCAAAGTCTCCTCCCGGTAGTAGCTCGCGAGAATCGACGGCTTCCAGGTGAGAAGGTCGGGGTTGGCGGCGGCGAACTCCTCGAAGCTGCCGCCCCTCTCGCCATCCGCCGCCCGCGCCATGCGCTCACGGATCAGCAGCAGGTAGGCCCAGGTGATGGTCTCGTGGTAGAGGCCGGGCTTGCCGTGGGCCTCCGCGAAACGCTGCAGGCCTTCCGTAAACCGGGTCAGGGCCTGCGCCGGGGGCAGCTCCTTGAGATAGAGCCAGGCCAGGCGCACGTGGTCGCGGTGATGGAAGCCCTCGGCGGGCAGAGCGCAGGCCTCGAAGGCGGTCACGAAGTCACGGTCGTCGGTCGGCGCCATGGGTCTCCCCTCCTCTCTCCTGGAGCCGGTGGCTGGCCGAGGCGTCGAGGTCGAGCCCATAGACCCTCTTCAGGTCCGCGATCCGCGAGAGCGACTCCGGGCTGAACGGCACCTTGCCGTCGAAGGCGTGGAGCACGATCCCCTCCAAGAGGTCGCCGAGCGAGAGGTCGTAGTACTCCGCGAGCGCCTTCAACACCTTGAGCAGGCGCTTCTCCAGGCGCACCCCGGTCTGGACACGCTCGACGACGAGGGGGTCGGGCCGGGGATCGGGAGGGATCTCTTCGGGCTTGGTCACGATCCAGCAGCCTCCTACGTTGGTACTATGGTACCAAGGTAGCAGCGCCCCTGTCCACGTAAGATTGCACAGAACGCCCGCCCCTCCCGTCCGGGCGCTACGGATTCGGGTACGTGATATGCTTTTTTCCGTGAGCCCTCTTCCCGCGCTTCCAGGGACTCCTGGTACTCCGATCCTCCCCGAAAAACCATGAGCGACGACCGCAAGGGCCTGGGCCATACGGTCCTCGGCTGGTTCATCGAGAAGGACGCGGCGGGCGGCGAGGGCCTGGCACCCTCCGAGCCGGCCAGCGACCCGGGCACCCCCGGCGCCGTGGACGCCGTGACTCCCTCTCTGTCGGATGCCTCCGCCGGAGCCTTCCAGGCTCCGCCGCCGCCCCTGGTTCCGGGCGCCTCCGGGAACGTCGACTTCGACGCCGTCTTCGACGCCGCCGGCATCGCCGCCGAGGAGCGAGGGCAGGTCGAGCGGGCGCGGGATCTCCTCGCCAACCTGCCGTCCGAGACCCCCGCCGCGGTCAAGAAGCAGATCGTCGCCGCCTCGCTCAAGGCCTTCGGCATCCCCATCGAGCGGATCATCGAAGCCTCGGCCCAGGAGATCCAGGCGCTCGAAGGCTACATCCAGACCGGCGCCGCCCAGGCGGAGAGCTTCCGCGCCGAGGCCGAGCGCAAGACCGCCGCCTTCGAGCAGGAGATCAAGCGCATCCGCGAGGCGGCGGAGAGCCGGGTCCGCGAGCAGCAGGGCGTCGTCGGCGCCTGCAACGCGAAGAAGCTCGAAGTGCAGCAGATCCTCGAATTCTTCGGCCAGGAGGCGGTCGCCCGAGTGGTACGGGACTCCCCGAAGCTGCAGTCACCGCCGCAAACCTAAAGCTAACGTTAAGGAAACCACGCCATGGCAGGAGTTTCGTTTTTCGCCCGGATCGGCAACCTGTGGAAAGGGTTCCTGTCGCTGTGGATCGCCGACATCGAGAAGGACCACCCGGAGATCGCCTATGAGAACGCGATCAACGGGATGGTCGAGAAGTACACCCGGCTCCGGAACGCCACGGCCGCCATCATCAAGCGCCGGGAGGACATCGACGAGCGCTACAAGCGGGCCACCCGCGAGCTCGCCCAGACCGACGCCGAGCTCTCTACCGCCGTCGAGACCAGCCAGGACGACCTCGCCGTCGTCCTCATCCAGAAGAAGAACGGATTGACGGCCGAGATCGACGACATGAAGGCCGAGCTCGAGACCGCCAACAAGGACGCCGAATCGGCCAAGTCGTCGCTCCTGACCGTCCAGGGAGAGATCAAGAAACTGAAGGCCGAGCGCGACACCATGCTCGCCAAGCTCCAGTCGGCGCAGGCGCGCATGAAGATCCAGGAGCAGTTGGACGGCCTCTCGGTGGACGCCGAGGTGGTCGCCCTGGACAAGGTCCGCGAGCATATCAAGACGACGATCGCCGAGGCGAACCTCGGCAAGGAGCTGGCCGACACCTCGCTCGACTCGCGCCTCAACGCCCTCCGCGGCCAGGTCGGAGACGTGCAGGCCAAGCAGCAGCTCGCCGAGCTCAAGGCCAAGCGGGCCGCCCAGCAGGCGTCGCAGGGTCAGAAGACCATGTAAACCGGGCGATAAAGCCCCGCCGAGAGACGAAACTAACGCTGCCTGATCAGCTCGCTCCTCCGCGGCCCCGCCTCCGGGCGAGGGCTCCGCGGAGAGGACGCGGGAGGGACCATGAAGCTGACACCGTTCGCGAAGATCTTCATCACGGTCATTATCCTGGCCGTGCTCGGCTATGCCTTCTGGCACTACAAGGGGAGCAACCTCAAGACCTGGGCGACCGGGGACAAGGGTGCTCCGGGAGCCACGGGGAAGACCGAGGCGGTCAACAAGGGCGACTTCGACGCTTTGGGGAGCGCCCCGCCCGATCCGGAGCGCGGCAAGGGCTCGGAGGGGGTCGCCCCGGCGAGCAACCTGGGCGGCAGCGGCAAGCTCGACCGCCCGTTGGTCGTCGGCATCAACACCTGGGCCGGGCACTCGCCGGGGATCGTCTTCAACAACGGCATGGACCCCAACCCGGGCTCGCAGTTCAAGAAGAAGTACGGGATGGACGTCAAGTTCGTCCTCCTCGAAGACCCGGCGGCCAAGCTCGCGGCGTTCAGGAAGGGCGACATCGACATCATGTGGGACACGGTCGACAACTGGGCGCGCGAGGCGTCGATCCTCGCCGAGCAGAACCAGAAGGCGAAGTCGGTCATCCTCCAGGACTGGTCGCGGGGCGGCGACGGCATCGCGTCGATCGCCGCGCTCAAGTCGGTCGAGGACCTGAAGGGGCACCGGATCTCCTGCACCCAGTTCACCCCCTCGCACTTCCTCCTCCTCTACCTCCTCGCCCAGTCCGGGCTCTCCCCCGCGGACCGCGCCGCGGTCGAGCAGGGGATCGTCTTCACCCAGGACGCGCCGGCCGCCGCGGCCATGTTCAAGGCCAAGCAGGTCGACGCCGCCGTCACCTGGGAGCCCGACCTCTCGGGCGCCGTGACGGCGCGCGGCGCTGAAGCGCACGTCCTGGTCTCGACTCAGGCGGCGACCAACATCATCGCCGACACCCTGGTCGCCCGACAGGAGCTGATCGACCACGCACCCGACACCATCCGCGACTTCGTCCACGGCTGGCTCGAGGGGATCGACCAGATCAAGAACGACCCGCAGGGCTCCTACGCCCTCGTGGGCAAGGCGCTGAAGCTCGACGGCGACACGGTCTCCGGCATGCTCTCCGGGTTGAAGCTCACCGTCTACGCCGACAACGCGCAGTTCTACGGCCTTTCCGGCGGCAAGGCGCACTACGAGGCGCTCTTCGACACCGCCTTCGTCATCTGGCGCAAGAAGGGGCTCGTGACCCGGCCGGTCGAGGCCAAGGATTGGGCCGACACCCGCTTCCTCCAGGCCCTGGCCTCGGCCTACCCCGGGCAGAAGGTCGAGGAGCCCAAGCTCGCCGCCAAGGCCCCCTCGTCGCAGGACCGGGCGATCATCAACAAGCAGATCCAGATCCACTTCACCCCGGCCTCGGACGAGATCATGGCCGGCTCCTACCTGGTGCTCGACGCCCTGGGCGAGACCATGACCTCCTTCGGCAACACCTACCTGCGGGTCGAGGGCAACACCGACGCGACCGGCACGCAGAGGGCCAACCTGACCCTCTCCGAGAAGCGGGCCCTGGCGGTCAAGGACTACATCCTCAAGAATTTCCCCAACATCGAGGCGGCACGCTTCCAGACCATCGGTCACGGCGCGGCGAACCCGGTGGCCGACAACGCCACGGAGACGGGGCGCCAGTTGAACCGGCGGACGGACATCAAGGTGGTTTTGGCGACGCAGTAGGATAGCTTTTGTGGACGGCCTGACCCCGCCCGGGCATAAATGCCCGGGCTATGAGTTGCGCCGGATAAATCCGGCTTTGCGAGGGCGGGGGGGGGAGCGATCGAAGATGCACATTCAACTTACCTTACTTAGAAGCCGGATTCATCCGGCGCAGCTCATAGCCCGGAGATTTATCTCCGGGCGGGGCTCCGGCCTGGCAAGACAGAGATGAGCACTCCTGCCATGGCAAAAAAGAAATCCGATCTCTTCGCCCTCCGTCAGCCGCTGCCGCGGTCGACCGCGACGGCCCTGGGGCTTTTCGCCCTCCCCCTGGTCGTCGCCGCCTGGTGCCTGGCGACCTACGGCGGTTTCACGGATCCCTACTTCGTCCCCTCCCCCAGCGAGACCCTGCGGGGACTCTTGCAACTCTTCATCAACTATGACCTGTGGGGATCGATCCTGGTCTCGACCCGGCGCATCCTCTTGGCCTTCCTCCTCGCCTCGGCGGTGGCCCTGCCGCTCGGGGTGCTCATGGGAGCGTTCGAGCCGATCAACCGCTTCTTCGAGCCGGTCGTGGCGCCTCTGCGCTACATGCCGATCTCGGCCTTCATCCCCATCCTGATCCTCCAGTTCGGGATCGACGAGAAGCAGAAGATCGCCTTCCTCTTCCTCGGGGTTTTCGTCTACCTCCTGCCGGTCGTCATCACGGCGATCCGGGTGGTGCCCGAGGAGCTGGTGCAGACCTCGCTCACCCTGGGAGCCAGCCGCTGGCAGGTGATCCGCACGGTCCTCCTGCCGGCGGCGTTGCCGGAGATCTTCGACTCCTTCCGGGTCATGAACGCGATCTCCTGGACCTACGTCATCCTCGCCGAGTCGGTCAACCCCGGGCAGAGGAGCCTCGGCTACATGCTCCAGCTCGCCTACACCCACCAGAAGGCCTCCTGGTCCTACGCCTGCCTGCTGGTCATCGGCGGCATCGGCCTCCTCACCGACTTCATCATCCGCCTGCTCAGTGGAGCGCTCTTCCGCTGGAGGGAGACGGCATGAGCGACCAGGAAGCCCCCAGAGTCCCGAATGCCGGCGGTGAGCCGGGGACCGTCGCCGTTACCGTCCCGCCCAAGAGCCAGCAGGCCGCCACCTACCGCCACGAGCCGTCGAAAGAGACGCCCAAGCTGCGGGTGGCGAACGTCTCGATCACCTACGTCGACCGCGCCGGGCGGGGTACCGAGGCGGTGCGCGACGTCTCCTTCGACATCATGGACAAGCCCGGGGTGGGCGAGATCGTCGTCTTCCTCGGCCCCTCGGGCTGCGGCAAGTCGACGATCTTGAAAGCCATCGCCGGCCTCCTGGCCCCCACCGCGGGCGAGATCCTCCTCGACGGCAAGCCGGTCACGGGCGTCGGCCGCGACCGCGGCATGGTCTTCCAGGCCTATACCTCCTTCGGCTGGCTCACGGTGCGCGAGAACCTGGAGTACGGTCTCCGCCTCCAGGGGGTGCCGAAGGCGGAGCGCCGGGAGCGTTCGGACAAGTACCTCCAGTCGGTGGGGCTCGCGGAGTTCGCCGACCGCTACCCCAAAGACCTCTCGGGCGGCATGAAGCAGCGGGTGGCGATCGCTCGCACCCTCATCAACCGGCCCAAGGTCATCCTCATGGACGAGCCCTTCGGGGCCCTCGATCCGCAGACCCGCTGGGGGATGCAGAGCCTGCTCCTGGACGTCTCGCGGACCGAGGACAACACCAACCTCTTCGTCACCCACGACGTCTCGGAGGCGGTCTACCTGGCGGATACGGTCTACGTCCTCTCCTCGCGGCCGGCCCGTATCCTGCACCGGGTGGACGTCCCCTACTTCGCCGTCCATGACGTGGCGCTCAAGTCGGCGTCCGAGTTCCGGGAGGTCGAAAAGCAGCTCCTGGACCTCCTCTACGCACCGGCGGACCCCAGCCCGCACAGAACTGCG
>JAXDLD010000341.1:0-7041 GCA_034666805.1 Acidobacteriota bacterium | reverse complement strand
GTGGTTCCGGCGAGGTCCACCGGCTCGAACCGTGCCTGGATGCGTCCGGCCTGGAGACGGGAGAAGTCGAGCAGGGTGTTGACGAGCTTCCCGAGGCGCAGGGCGTTGCGCTCGATGACGTCGAGCTCCTGGTGCGCACCGGCGTCGGCGCCCAGGGCGGGGGAGTTGCGCAGCTGTTCGAGCGGCCCGGTGATCAGCGTGAGCGGCGTCCGGAACTCGTGGCTCACGTTGCTGAAGAACGCCGTCTTGGCGCGATCGATCTCCGCCAGGGCCTGGGCGCGCGCCTTGGCCTCCTCCAGGGCGCGCGCGCTGGCCACCGCGGTGGCGATCTGGCCGGCGACGAGCGTCAGGAAGCTCCTGTAGCTCTCGTCGAGGACGAGCCGCGGGCTCAAGGCGGAGATCAGCACGCCGGTCGGCCGGCCCTCGCCGGGCTGGGCGATGGGGATCACCAGACCCCGCCCCGGCGCGGGCTGGTCCGCGGGCAGGGCGGCGCCGGGCGGAAACTCCTCCAGGAGCTGTGCCGCGCCGCTCGCGACGACCTCGGCGAGCGCCGCGAGCACCGCGGGCGGCAGGGACGGGTCCGCCGAAGCCAGGTCGATCTCGGCCGGGCTGGTGGAGGTCTCCGGCTCGATTCCCACCGCTCCGGCGAGGGTCGCCCGGGCGCCGTCGGGAGTGAGGAGGTAGATCAGGGCGAAGGGAAGGTCGGCCGGGTTCTCCCCGAGGACCTGCGCCGCGGCCGCGCAGGCCGCCTCCGCGGTCATCGCCCCCTGCGTCCGGGCGGCGAGGGTCTGCAGGGTCTTCAAGCGGCGGGCGCCGAGGACCCGCTCGGTCGTCTCGGTGACGGTGACGAGGACCCCGCCGACGTTGCCGCTCTCCTCGCGGATGGGGCTGTACGAGGCGATGAAATAGCACTCCTCGACGAAGCCGTAGCGGTCGAGCGGCAGGAGGAAGTCGGTGAGGGTCGCGGCGGTGCCTTCCATCACCCCGAGGAACATCGGCCCGATGATGTCCCAGATCTCGGCGAAGGTCTGCCGGCTGCTCCGCCCCATGGCGGCCGGATGCTTGGTCGAGCCGAGGATCGGCCGATAGCCGTCGTTGTAGAACTGAGTGAACTCGTACCCCCACGCGATGTACATGGGGAAGCTGGTTTCGAGGAGGATGCTGAGCGCGGTGCGCAGGCTCTGCGGCCAGGTCGGGACCGCGCCGACGGCGGTCTTCTCCCAGTCCACCGAGCGCATGAGGGCGCCCATCTCGCCACCGCCCATGAGCGGATCGATCCGTGTCCCGCCGCTCACGAGCGCGAGCTTATCTCACCTTGCAGGCCGCGCCCCGCCCTCGACTGGCGGCAACGTGGAGGGAGAGCGCCTCCGCTGCCAGGGGCCGGGGCGAAAACGAACCCGACACGGTCCGGCCGCATCACGGCACTATGAATTGTAGAAAAACTTCAGGTGCCGGCCCCAACGAGCAAGGAGACCCCATGACCCAGCCCGAGTCGCCAACCCCCCAAGAGACGCCAGCTCCCGAGGCGGGACCGGAGCCTTCCGCCGCCTTGAGCCGGCGCCGGTTCCTGACCGCCGGGGCCGGCACCGCCGCCGCCCTGCTGCTGGCCGGTCCGGCCGCGGCACAGGATCACGACCACGGCGGGATGATCCCCCGGCCGCCGGTCCTCTCGCCGCGGGAGCTCGCGCGGCACAAACAGCTGGCGGCCGCCTACTACGAGCCCTTCTCCGAACCGCCGAGCCTCTTTTCCAGGAACGGCGGGCTCGACGTGACGCTGCACGTGGTCGAGGTCCCCTACGCGATCCCCGAGCCCGGAGGGCCGCGCAACGAGACCGTGCGCACGTACAACGGCCAGGTCCCCGGGCCGACCTTGAAGGTCCAGGCCGGCGACACGATGAAGATCCACATGAGCAACGAGCTGCCGGCCAACTCCGACCCCAACTGCCCGCCCCACGACCACCACGCGCCGCACTGCTTCAATACCACCAACCTCCACCTCCACGGGCTGCACATCTCGCCGCAGTCGCCCTCCGACAACGTCTTCCTCGAGATCCCGCCGCTCGCCGAGGACCCGATCCGGGGCAAGTTCGACTTCTGTTTCGTCCTGCCCGATTTCCACAAGCCCGGCACCCACTGGTACCACGCCCACAAGCACGGGTCGACGGCGATCCAGCTCGAAAACGGCCTGGCCGGCGCCCTGATCGTCGACGATCCGCCGAACCAGTCGCCCCAGCCGAGCGGCGCCCGGGACGTCGTCTTCCTCATCCAGGAGATCGTCGGGGTGCAGGCGGTCAACATCTACAACTGTGCCAGCAACGGCGATCCGCTGCCTTCGGTGAGCTTCAACGTCAACGGCAAGTACCAGCCGAGCTTGAGCCTGCGAGCCGGGGAGGTCCAGCGCTGGCGGTTCATCAACGCGACCGGCACGCCGCGCGGCGTCACGCCGCTCTCGATCATCGGCGTCAACGCCACCGGCCCGGGGAGCAACACCGTGCCCCCGCCGACGATGCGCCTCATCGCCGTCGACGGCATCTACCTCCCGGCGCCGCGGGACGTCACCCAGTGGACTCTCTGGCCGGGCAACCGCGCCGACTTCCTGGTCCAGTTCCCCGCCCCGGGGACCTTCTATGTCAACAAGGGGACGTTCCCCCTGCCGCGGGCCCCGCTGCCGGCGCAGAACCTCGTGGTGGTGACCGCCACCGCGCCGACCCTGTCGATGACCCTGCCCACGACGACCCCGCCGCTGCCGCCCTACCTGACGCCGATCACGGAGTCGGAGAAGAGCTCGGCCGGCGCCCCCGACCGGATCGTCACCTTCGACGTCACCGGGGCCAGCAACTGCGCCGGCAAGTTCCGGGTCGACAACATCCCTTTCGATCCCATGGACCCGCCGATCCAGGTCCAGCTCGGGGCCACCGAGCTCTGGGAGGTGCGCAACAACTCCAACGCGCAGCACCCGTTCCACATCCACATCAACCCGTTCATGGTGGTCAATTTGAACGGCACGCCCATCGCGCCCGCGGACCGCTACTGGCAGGACACGGTGGCGATCCCGGCCAACGGCTTCGTCCGTTTCACCACCCGCTTCCAGAACTTTCCCGGCAGGTTCGTGCTCCACTGCCACATCCTGGTCCACGAGGACTGGGGCATGATGCGGGCGATCGAGGTCGTGGGCAACGGTTACGGCCCTTGCCAGAAGGTGTCGCAGCCGATCCCCACGCCGCCCAGCCCGACGACCTGACGCGGTCTTTAAGGGGGAGCCGGGGCCGGCGACGAGGCCGGCCCCGGCGACGCTACCCTCTCGGGGGTCAGCGCGGAAGCCGCATTCGATCTTCTGCCCTTCGACGCTTTAGGCGGTACGTGCTTACGGGAGGGTTTATTCCGCTGTGGCAGCGGGGCGCTCCGGCACGCTTCTCCGCCGCCGGCGCCGCCAGTGCTGGGCCAACCCCCAGCCGAGCAGGATCGGCCAGCAGACGAGAACCGCCCAGAGACCGAAGGAGGCGCGGTTGGCCAGAGTGAGGAAGGTGTTGCCGGCGAAGACGTTGTCGTTCACCAGGTAGGTCCAGGTGGACGAGGGGCCGAGGAGGCCCTCGCGCTCCCAGTCGACCCCGTCCGCCGTGATGGCGACCCGCTCGAAGGTTCGGATGATGGTGTCGTCGATCCGGTCGAGGAGCGCCTCGAAGGCCGCTCCCGCCGTGCGGCAGAGCTCGGCGAAGGGATTGCGCCCGTCGAGTTGGACGAGATAGACCTCGTCGCGCACCGCCTGCATCTCGGCCAGGTGCTGGCTCCAGCAGCGGTCGAGGGTGAGGAGGGTGATCCGCCGCTCGACCTGCCGCAGCAGCGCCTCCCCGTGCTCGGCAGAGAGCCGCTCCCATTTCGCGCTCCTTCGGGCGAGGAGGCTCGTTGTGTCACGCTCCTCCAGGACCTCCTGCCGCCACTCCTGGAGCAGGCTCCTCTGGCGCTCGAAGAGCCGCGACGCGGCGAGCAGCCGCTTCCTCAAGTCGGCGTGCTGGCCCTCGACGATGCGCTGGACGCGGGCGACCTCGCGTTCGAGGACCGGATGATCGGGCAGCGGGCCCTCCGTGGCCTGGCGGAAGAGCCTGGGCCCCAGCAGCCGCTCGATGCCGTAGCGCTCCAGGAGGTCATCCTCCAGGCTGATGAAGAAGCGGGAGGAACCGGGGTCGCCCTGGCGGCCGGCCCGGCCGCGCAGCTGGTCGTCGATCCGCCGGCTCTCGTGGCGGTGGGTGCCGAGGACATAGAGCCCGCCCAGCGCGACGACCTCCTCCCGGTACCGCTCGCCCGACCCGCCGAGCCGGATGTCGGTCCCCCGTCCCGCCAGGTTGGTCGAGATGGTCACCGCGCCGGGGGCGCCGGCCTCGGCGACGATCTCGGCCTCTTCGCCGTCGTTCCTGGCGTTCAACACCCGGCAGGCGATCCCGGCCGGCCCGAGATCGCCGAGATCGGCGGCCAGGCGTTCCGACTCTTCAACGCTCGCCGTGCCGACGAGGATCGGCCGGCCGCTTCTGTGGACGCGGGCGATCTCGTCGCCGACCGCCCGCCGCTTCGCCTCGCGGCTGCCGAAGAGCCGGTCGGGGTGGTCGACGCGGATCCTCGGCCGGTGGGTCGGAATGGGGAGCACGTCTAAACCGTAGACTTCGGCCAGCTCAAAGGCGGCGGGCAGCGCCGTGCCGGTCATGCCGCACAGCCGGGGGTACTTCTGCACGAAGAGCTGGAGGGTGATGGAATCGAGGATGCGCCCTTCCGGCTGCAGGAGGAGCCCCTCCTTGGCCTCCAGGGCGGCCTGCAGGCCGTCCGGCCAGAGGCGATTCTCGGCCACCCGGCCGGTCAGCTCGTCCACCAGCTCGATGCGGCCGGCCCGCACGATGTAGTCGACGTCGCGCCGCAGCAGGACCTGGGCGTGGAGGGCGTTGCGCAGCTCGACTTGGAGCCGCACGCCGTCCACCGCGAAGAGGTCGGCGCAGCCCAGGAGGGCCTCGGCCCGGGAGGCGCCGCGGTCGGTGAGGAAGACGTTCTGGGCGTATTCGTCCACCGCGAAGTCGAGGCCCGGCGTGAGCTGCCGGGCCACCTCAGTCAGACGCCCGAGGTCGATCTCCGGCTCGTCGACCTTGCCGGCGATCACCAGCGGGATGCGCGCCTCGTCGATCAGGAGCGAGTCGGCCTCGTCGACCAGGGCGAAATGGAGCGGACGGTGCACCTGGGCCGACCGTTCGAGGCAGAGCCCGTCGCGGAGAGCGTCGAAACCCGCCTCTTTGACCGTCACGTAGGTGACGTCGGCGCCGTAGGCCTCCTGCCGCGCCCGCGGGGAGAACCCCTCCTGGACGCAAGCGACGGTCAACCCGAGCCGCCGGTAGACCGGTCCCATCCAGGCGGCGTCGCGCCGTGCGAGGTAGTCGTTGTAGGTGAGCACGTGCACGCCGCAGCCGGAGAGGGCGTTGAGCACCGCCGGCGCCACCGCCGCCAGGGTCTTGCCCTCGCCGGTCTGCATCTCCACCAGCTTGCCCTCGTGCAGGGCGATGCCGGCCAGGAGCTGCACCTCGTAGGGCCGCTCCCTTAAGGTCCGGTGGGCGGTCTCGCGGACCAGGGCGAAGCACTCCGGGAGGAGCTCGTCGAGCGGCTCGCCGCTCCGCGCCCGTGCCTTGAGGCGCTCGGCCAGGAGGCCGAGCGCCGTCTCGCTGGCGCGCCGGAGCTCTGCCTCCCTGGCATGGATGGCGTCGAGCCGTGGCAGGTAGGGCTCGAGCTTCCCGGGTTTCCCGCGCCGGCCGCGCCGAAGGTTCGGCGCGAGCCACCAGCGCTCCTCCCTCCCTTCGGCGGGCATCCGGGTTTCCCTCGGGCAGGTGGGCTCGAGCATGCCGGCAATTTTATCTCTTCGGAGAGTGGATGCCGCCGTCCCTGCGGGCGACCGTGCCGCGGGAGGCCGCTTCCGTGGGAGAAGAGAGCGTTTATGTTCCGGCCGCAGCCCTGAGTGCCACCATCTCCTCGCGGTTCGGTCCGTACAGGCCCGGGCTCACGCCGCCGGCCAGGCGGCAGAGCATGGCGAGCTGGCCGCGGTGATGGACCATGTGGAGAAGCAACCCGTTCCACAGGATGTCGCGGACCCCCATCTCGCTGCCGTCGAAGTACTTGATCTTGCGCTCCAGGTCCTCGGGGCGGAGGTTCTGGAGGCGCGCCTTGGCGTCGGCGTGGATGCGCTCGTAGCCCGGGGCCAACTCGGCGACCGTGCGCGGCCGCGCGATCCCGGGCGGTTTCATTTCGAAGTCGAAGCCGTTGGCCTCGATTCCGGAGCTGTTGTAGGCGTCGCCCTCGGCGAGGTGCCAGGCCATCTCGCCGATCGACCGGCCCCCGGCGTCCGGCCGGAAGTCGTACTGGTCCGCCGGCAAGGCGCGCATCAGGCTGGCCGTCTTCTCGGCCTCCGTGTCCCAGAGCGCCAGAAATCTCTCTAGCTCGGTCATTCCGTATCCTCCTTCTTGTCTGGTTTTCTGCTTGAGCCCAGGAGCATATCCTGGCACAGGCTCCGCGACACAGCCGTCCCCCTTCTCCGCTGTCCGCGCCCTTCCACCGCCCGCGCTAGACTGGCGCCATGAAATCGCTCACCCGCTATCTGACTTTCGAGGTCCCGGCCCGCATGGGCTTCGTCAACATTACGCCGGACGTCGAGCGGGCGGTCTTGGAGAGCGGCGTGGCCGAGGGCCTCTGTCTGGTCAACGCCATGCACATCACCGCCTCCGTCTTCATCAACGACGACGAGCCGGGCCTCCTCCACGACTACGAGAAGTGGCTGGAGGATCTCGCCCCTTCGACCCATCCCCCCGCCGCTACCGCCACAACGCGACCGGCGAGGACAACGCCGACGCCCACCACAAGCGGCAAATCATGGGCCGCGAGGTGGTCGTGGCCATCACAAAGGGCAAGCTCGACTTCGGTCCCTGGGAGCAGATCTTCTACGGCGAGTTTGATGGCCATCGGCCCAAGCGGGTGCTGGTCAAGGTACTCGGGGAGTGACAAGGAGCCAGACCATGAGTC
>JAXDLD010000340.1:0-4602 GCA_034666805.1 Acidobacteriota bacterium | reverse complement strand
GTCGGGCCGCTCAAGGAGAAGCTCGAGGTCGAGGTCGCCGAGAAGGGGGCCGTCCGCTTCCAGGGAGAAATCCCGCAGAAGGGGGGCGGCAAGACCCTCGACCGCACGACCCTCACTCCTCTCTCGGGCGACCGGGTCCGCCAGGTGATCGAGCGTTCGGACGACGGCGGCAAGACCTGGCAGGTGGCCTACGACGCCACCTATGTGCGCCCGAAGCCGGGGAAGTAACGCCCGAAAGCCGTGGAAAGCCGTGGGAAAACTCTCCAGGTCGACTTCTGACGGCTGTAAGTCGACTTCCGACGCCTGTAAATCGACTTCTGGTGCCTGGAAGTCGACTTCTCAAGCCTGTAAATCGACTTCTCATGTCTCCGGGTCGACTTCTGACTCCTCCTAAGTCGACTTCTCGTGTCTCCAGTTCGACTTCTCGCGCCTGGAAGTCGACTTCTGGCGGCTTTAATTCGACTTCTGATCCTTCCGGGTGGACTTCTGCCGGCTTTAAGTCGACTTCTTCTGTCTCAAAAGTGACTTCCGGCGGTTTCGGGAAGACTTTCCGGGCGTGGAAGTCGACTTATAGGGCAGGGAATGTAACTTACCCCTCCTTTGGGAAGACTTCCAGGGAGTTTCCGAGGACTTCCCATGCGTCTGGAAGCTCCCGGAGAGTTTTTGGCGGTTCCCGGAGAGGTTCCGGAAGCTCCCGGAGGCCTTCCCGAAGGCCGTGGAGCGCAGGCGGTTAGGGGTAGAGACGCCCCAGGTCCTGAACGATACCCTCCGCAGGCCACGGGGACCGCGGGGCGTCTCCGCAGGGGCGAAACCGTTCCGCGGCGCCACGCCTTTCGAGGGCTCGGCGGCGTGCCTGGATGTCCTGTTTCTACCCCGGGCGTCTTTGGGGAAGAGGCGTTGGTGTGCCCCGGCTGGACGTTGCCTGTGGGGCCGGCGGTGCCCCTCCGGAGACGCCCCGCAGTCCCCGTGGCCTATGGGAGGGTATCGTTCAGGACCTGGGGCGTCTCTACCGCCTTTGTTATCGTTTACCTGAAATCCGTCCTTCCAGCCACGCCACCTCCCGCTCCCGCCGCTGGTACCCCTCGTTCAAGAGCTGCCGGACGAGGCGGTCCTCTGTAGCTGACGAAGACCGCTGGGGCATTTAAAGGAGGATTGTATCCTTCCCTGGGAACAGCCGCTGGGCCAGGCGCCCCACGGCGGGCTCGCGGAGCAGCGAGTAGTGGTCGGCGGCGAGGATCTGGACCTTGAGCCCGCCCACGGCCAGGCGCTCCCAGCCGAGCGCAGGCCCCAGAGAGGGCAGGAGCGGATTGCCGCTGGTCGGGAAGAGCGACAGCCGGCCGGGGTAGGCCCGGGGCCGGTAGGCGCGCACCGCGCGGACGTTCGCGCGGTAGACGTGCCAGAGCCGCGCCGCCTGTTCATGGCCCAATCCTGCCGGCAGGGTGCCCGCCCGCTGCGCCTGCTCCAGCACCTCCGCCAGCCCCGCCTCCGGGCCTAGCTCGGAGAGCCGCTTCCTCGTGAGCGTGTGCTCGCTGCCGGCGATTCCGGCGAGGTCCCCCGCCAGGCCGAAGAGCAGCATCGCCTCGTCGGGCTTCTCCTCCCCGCCCGCCCACGCCCCGGGCGCCAGGGTGTCGAGGAGAGCCAGGAGCGCCACCTCCTCCCCCGCCGCCCGGAGCTGCTGGGCCATCTCGAAGGCGATGGCCCCGCCGATCGACCACCCGGCCAGGAGGAAAGGGCCGCCGGGCGCGACCCGCCGCACGGCTTCCAGATAGGAGGCGGCCATCTCTTCGACGCTCTCCTGCGGAGGCCGACCGTCGAGGAGGCCGAGCGACTGGAGCCCGTAGACCGGCCGTTCCCCGCCCAGGTGCCGCGCCAGCTCGCGGTAGCAGAGGACGTTGCCGCCCACCGGGTGGACGAGGAAGAGCGGCGGCTCGGCGATATTGGCGGCATCCGTCGCGAGCCGCACCAGGGGCGAGGGGCCGCCGTCGCCGTAGCCAAGGACGGTTGCCATCTCCCGGGTGGGCTCGCCCAGCCTCTCCTCCGGGTAGTCCCGGCGCCAGCTCTCGGCCACCCCGGCGTCCACCTGCCGGTGCTCGTGGAACTTGACGTCCCCCACCATCTTCGAGAGCGCGTGGATGCCGTCGGTCATCTTGCGCGAGCCGTCGGCATAGGGGTCGAGCATCCCCTCCTCCATCTCCAGGCCGAGGAAGCCGCAGAGCCGGGACAGCTCCTCGCGGGGGGCGCGCACGAGGCTCTCGAAGCGCAGCCGGTACCGCCGTTCGGCGGGCACGCCGTCCAGGAAACGGAGGATGTTCTCCTGGCTCGCGGTCCAGATCAGCTCGGCGAGCTGGCGGCTTCCGTAGTCGTGCGGGTGGCGGAAGAAGACCTGCTCCAGCTTCGCCTTCTCGAACGAGGCGATCATGCCGCAGGGGTGGCGCAGGAGGTGGATGTAGAGCGGTTCCTCGAACTCCTCCTCGGCGCGGGCGAGGGTCGCCGGGTCGAGCGCGTAGGAGGGGGTCTTGTCGACCAGGAGCCGGCCGCCGATCCAATCCTGGAGCCGGGCGTAGAAGTCGTGGGTCGTCGTGCCCTGACGCGCCATCTCCTCCAGCCGATTTCGAGCCTCGTCGGCGTCGCAGCCGAGCGCCTCCATGACGGCCCGGATCGTCCCCTCCCGCCAGAGGGCGTAGCGGCCGGAGAAGGCCGCCTCCCGCTCGGCGAGAGTGGCGAAGCCGAGAAGCTCGAGCTCCGGCGGCGCGAAGAGCCGGGGGTGCCCGGCGAGCATGACCCGCAGGAGGGTCGAGCCCGAGCGCGGGGGCGAGAGGATGAAGACGGCGCGTCGGTTCTTTGGCTCGGCGGGCGCGAGCAGAGGGACGGGCGGGATCGACCGCCGGAACGCGAGCACGGCCCGGGCGTCCACCCGCTCGCCGCCGTCCCCAACCCTTCCCTCCTCAAGGCCGATCCCGGCGACCCGGGCCATGGCCTGGGGGTAGTTGCGCCGCAGGTAGAGCGCCAGCTTGGCGACGGTCGGGGCGTCGAAGAGCGCCACCACGTAGACGTACTCCCCCAGCCGCTCCTGGAGCAGGTTGGTGAGGATCGCCGCCTGAATCGAGGTCCCCCCGAGGGCGAAGAAGTCGTCCTCGGCGCCGATCGCGCCCGCCGGCTGCCTTAGCACCTCCCGCCAGAGATCGGCGACGAAGCGCTCGGCGGCGTCGCGGGGTGCCAGCCGCTCCGCGCTCCCCGCCGGCCGGCCTCCCGGGGCGTCTCCGATACGGGCCAAGGCGCTCCGGTCCACCTTGCCGCCGGTCGTCACCGGCAGGACGTCGAGACGATGGATCTGGGCCGGCACCATGTAGGCGGGCAGGCGTTCCTCCAGGAAGTGGCGGAGGTCGGCCGTGGCGGGCAGGCGCTCGGGATCGGCGGCATCGACGGCGACATAGGCCACCAGCCGGCGCTCTCCGCTCGGGTCCCCCTCAACGCTCGGGGCCAGCACCGCCGCGGCCCGCACCTCGGGGTGGGCGGCGAGGGCGGCCTCGATCTCCCCCAGCTCGATCCGGAAGCCGCGGACCTTGACCTGGTCGTCGATCCGGCCGAGGAAATCGAGCCGGCCGTCGGGCCGCTGGCGGGCCAGGTCCCCGGTCCGGTAGAGGCGGGTTCCACTCTCGCCGCTCCAGGGATCGGGCACGAAGCGCTCGGCGGTCCGGCACGGCCGGCCGAGGTAGCCGCGGGCCACTCCCGCTCCTCCCACCACCACCTCGCCGGGCACCCCGAGTGGCACCGGTTCCAAGCCGGAGTCGGCCAGGTAGACCTCGACTCCCGCCACCGGCCGGCCGATCGGCGGCGCCTCGCCGTCTCCCGCGCAGACTTGGACGGTGGCGAAGATGGACGCCTCGGTCGGGCCGTAGCAGTTGAGCAGCCGGCGGCCCTTCGCCCATCTCGCCGCCAGCTCTCCGGGGCAGGCCTCGCCGCCGACGCTCACGGCGGTGACGGTGGCGATCGCGCGCTCGGGAAGGACCGAGAGGAGCGAGGGGGTCAGCACCGCCGTGGTGACTCCTTGGCGGACGAGGGTCGCGGCGAGGGCCGCGGGGGTCAGCCGCTCCTCCTCGGGGGCGAGACAGAGGCTGGCGCCGTGGCCGAGGGCGAGGAAGATCTCCAGGACCGAGGCGTCGAAACCGGGCGAGGCGATCTGCAGCACCCGGCTCTCCGGCCGCACGCCATAGAGGTCGCGCGCCTGGCGCACGAGGTTGACCGCCCCGGCGTGGGCGACCTCGACCCCGTTCGGGGTGCCGGTCGAGCCCGAGGTGTAGATGACGTAGGCGAGCCTCCCCCCTTCCCCAACCTTCCCCCGCCCAGGGGGGAGGGACCCACCCTCCCGACCCTCGATATCGTCCAGGCAGAGCACCGGGGCACCGAGCCCGGCTAGGGGCTCGTGCAGCTCTGCGGCCAGGTGCTGGTCGCTCACCAGCACCCTCGCCCGGGAGTCGGCGAGCTGGAAGAGCACCCGCTCGCGGGGGTTGGCGGGATCGATCGGCACGTAGGCCGCACCGGCTCGGAGAACGCCGAGGATCGCGGCCAGCAGGTCGAAGGAGCGGGGCAGGAGAATCCCCA
>JAXDLD010000339.1:0-3785 GCA_034666805.1 Acidobacteriota bacterium | reverse complement strand
TCCAGCCAGTAACGGGGAGCGCCGAGATCGGCTGCGAACGGAGCGATCATCCGCCCCTCGTAAAGCGGGAGCCGGTGGGGGCCGGGCGCGGTCTGGAAGAGATAGCTGTCGTTCGTCGAATGGAGCTCCTTCGCCAGGCGGAGGGTCCAGGACTCCGCCACCTCGCTCCCCAGGCCGGGGAAACGGAAGGCCTTGGCGAGGATGTCGAGGTCGATCTGCCGCTTGTCCTCCAGGATGACCAACGATCCCGGCGCCAGCCGCTGGACGAGGTCCCAGCTCCACCGGAGGTGCTCGCCGCCGAGGAGCTCTTCCAGCCGGTCGGCCGGGACGGCGTCTTTCCGGTCGGTCCGGAAGGCCGCCGTGAACGACTCGGTCGCACCGCCGCGCGCGAAGACGAGGAGACAGAGGCGGAAGCCGGGATCGATCCCCGGCAGGAGGGACCTCTCGTTGGAGAGCCCGAGGAGGGCCTCCACCCGGGCGCTCAAGAAGAGCGTCTCCCGGAGGGCCTTCGCCGCCGGATCGTCGTAGAGGCTCGTGGGGAGGACGATCCCGCAGCGCCCTCCCGGCCGCAGGAGACGGAAGCAGCGGGCGAGGAAAAGCTCGTGGAGAGGGAGGTCCGCTCCCCCTTTCCGGCCCTCGGCGGCGGCGATCGGATGATTGTACTGGGGGCTCGTCCGGTAGTAGTGCCAGAGGTGGGCGAGATCCTGCTGCCCCGGCTTCAGGGCCTCCCAGGGCGGATGGGTGAGGATGACGTCGAAGCCTCCCCTCTCCCCCAGGACGGGATCGAGCTCATAGGCCCAGTGGAACGGCCGGAGCGCCGTTACGTCTTCGATCGAGACCGGCCGCTTCCCGGGCTTGCAGGGGATGTCCTTCCATTCTTCGAGCAGGATCAGATCGAGGGTCGAGACGGCGTCCCGCCTCTCCCGATCGGACGCCCGGTCCTTCTCGTCCAGCACCTGCCGGAAGGTGCGGCGGAAGAGGCCGGGCTGACGGCGTTCGAAGTCCCCGTCGTCGACATGCAGCAGGCCGAGGAGCGAGTTGCCGCAGAAGAGGTTGAGGTCGGGAGGAGGCAGCGGCTCCAGTTCCTCGAGAGCCAGGAGCAAGCGGAGCCGCGTGGCCTCCGCCGCCTCGGGGGAGAGGTCGACCCCGAAGAGGTTGTCCCGGAGGATCCGCCGCCGGATTTCCCCCGGGGACAGGGCGGGCTCGACCTTGGCGGCCACCGCCCCGTAGATCTCGGCGAGCGTCTCCAGGGCCGCCACCAGAAAAGCCCCCGAGCCGCAGGCCGGGTCGAGGATCGTGAGGCCCGGCAGGATTTCCTCGCAGAGCTGGCGGGAGAGCCGGCCGTCGAGCCCCGAGAGCAGCTCCCCCACCGATTCGAACCGCCGCCCGGTATCTCCCGGCAGCCCCATCCCCGCGTTCACCCGGTCGAGGAGGACCGGGTGGATCGTCTTCTCACAGAGATAGCGGGCGATCTTCGGCCCCGTGGCCGGGATTTCGAGGATACGCGGCATGCGTCTCCATCCTATACACTCCACCCCCGAATCATGGCCGCCCCACCGCCCCAGCCCCCTTCGCGATCCGCCCTGGTCGTCGCCCATCCCGGGCACGAGCTGCGCGTCCATGGCTGGCTGGAGCGGGCGCGGCCCACGGTCTTCGTGCTCACCGACGGCTCCGGCCACGGCCGGGGCTCGCGCCTCGCCTCGACCGAGAGGCTTCTCCACACCGCCGGAGCAATCCCGGGATCGATTTTCGGCCGCTTCGCGGACCGCGAGATCTACCAGCTCCTCCTGGAGGGCGACACCGCCCCCCTCAAAGACCTCGCCCTGGAGTTGGCGACGGCCTTCGTGGCGATCGGAGTCGATGTCGTGGCCGCCGATGCCCTGGAGGGGTACAACCCCGGCCATGACCTCTGCCGGGTGCTGACCGACGCCGCCGTCGCCCTCGCCTCCCGGCGGACCGGCGAGCCCATCGCGAGCTACGAGTTCCCGCTCTCCGGCCCCCCCGACGCCTGCCCGGCGGCGCTCCGGTCCGCCACCCTCCATCTCACCCTCGATGATGCGGCCCTGGGGCGCAAGCTCGCCGCCGCCCGCGCCTACCCGGAAATGGCCGAGGAGGTAGAGCGCGCCCTCGCCGGGCATGGCGAGGAGTCCTTCCGGGTGGAGTGCCTACGGCCCGTCGATCCAGGGACGGGGGTGTCGGGAATCGCGGAGCGGGCGGGCTCGCCCCCCTTCTACGAGACCTACGGCGAGCGGCAGGTCGCCGCCGGTCACTACCGCTACGTGCTTCGACTGAAGGAACACTTCCTCCCCGCCGCCCGCGCCTTAATGGAGTTGACGCAGGAGAAAATCCCCACGTCTCCTGAAAAGGTCGCCACCTCTCGTCAGCTTGCTGGCTACAAGGTCACCTGATATTCTTTGTTGAAGAGTTCAACAAGGAGAATCGCCTCATGCCCGTCAGCACCGTCAACTTCAGCGTTCCCGAGGAGGTCAAGCAGGCTTTCAACGACACCTTTGCGAGCGAGAACAAGAGCGCCATCATCGCCCGCCTGATGCAGCAGGCCGTCGAGGAGCGGCAGCGGCAACGGCGCCGGGTTGCCGCAATCGATGCGCTTCTCGAAGTGCGGCGTACCCAGCGCCCAGCCTCGGATGAGGAGGTCGCCGAGGCCCGCCACGAGGGGCGTCCTTGAGGGTCGTCATCGATGCCAGCGTCGTGGTGAAGTGGGTCTTGAACGACTCCGAGCGTGAGCCGGATACGCCCCGGGCGTTGCAGCTCCTGGAGGGGATTCGAGACGGGAGTGTGGAGCCTCTACAACCGGCGCACTGGCTGGCGGAGGTCGCGGCGGTCGTGACCCGGCTCCGCCCGGAGATCGCCGAGACCACCCTGGACCTCCTCGACGCCATGGAACTGCCGATGGCGGCAGACCTCATGATCTACAAGCGGGCAAGCCGCCTGGCCGCAGCTCTCAACCACCATCTCTTCGACACCCTCTACCATGCGGTGGCCCTGGAGCGCGATGCCACTCTCGTCAGCGCCGACGGCCCTTACCTCCGCAAGGCGGAGCACCTCGGCGCGATCATGGCTCTCCAAGCTTGGGGGTAAGTCTCAATCCTTGTCCTTGTCATCCGGATGACACGCCATATCGATCACCACGGTGCTCGCCAACAAGAGGACGGCATCCTCGCCGTCCGGGACATCTACGCCGTAGCTGTCAGAGAATGCCAGCCACTGCTTCGAGTCGGTAGCCACGGTCTGCTCGACACTCCGAAAGACGTACTAGAGATCCAGAAGATTGCCTTCGGCGATCAGGTCGTCCGGGCCGGGGACGTCCACCGTGAAGGTGCATCGGAAGAGCGAGAAGAGCTGCTTTTTGATCACCGCCGCGAGGACGCCGTCGCGGTAAATTTCATACGTCGGGCCCCAAGAGAGGAGCTTTTGCTTGATGTAGGCAAGCTCGCGGCCCTGCATGTCTTGAAAGGACAGTTGATTCCCCAGCGCGAAAGCCTTGCCATCCACGAAGAAGGCGTCCTGCCCGGTACCGTCTTCTATGACGAAATCATCGCCCCATGCGAAGAGCTTCTGCTTCATTCGGTATTGCACAGTTCGTGTCTCTCCTATTGAACCCTCATCCGCTCGCCGCCGCCACGCCCCCTTCCCCAACCCCGACCCCCCCCACGAAATAGAGCCAATTTATCGTGACGACGATCGCCCCGATAAGGGGCAACCCCACCACCAGGCCGAGGAAGCCCAAGACGAGGGCCCACAGGGCCAGCCCCCGAAGGGTGAGG
>JAXDLD010000338.1:0-3905 GCA_034666805.1 Acidobacteriota bacterium | reverse complement strand
TGTCGCCGGATGAGCCGGCCGAGCGCGGCCCGACCTCATAGGTGAGGGAACGGACGATCTCGAGCGCCCGGGTGCCAGCGAGGGCGCCGTCGCGGAGGGCGGCGGCTCTCTCCTGGACCGGGGCCGGGAGGGTCGAGGGGGAGGTTGGCGTCGGGGCGGCGACCGCCCTCCCCAGCCCGGACAGGGCGAGGAGGGCGATCGTGGCGAGAGAGGCGAAACAGCGAGATCTCCGGGAGACAGGCTCGGTACGCGCCATGGCCGATCGCTGGGCTTTAGGCCGCCGAGGAGACCGGCAGGCGCCGGGTCTGGCGGAGGGTCTCCCGCCACTCCTCCAAGGCCTCGTCGAGCGAGCGGTAGATCATCCCGCGCAGGGTCTCGACCGGCAGGTCCTCGTGGCCGGGGAGCGGCGTGGGGACCTTGCCCCGGCGCTCGATCGCCAGCAGGTCGTGGATCGCCTTCTCGACCGCGTCGTAAGCCTCGTGGAGCCGGCGGCTGGACTGCTCGACGATCCCCTCGCCGGCCCGCTCGACCCGCTCCCTCGCTTTGTCGTATTGGATCCGCACCTTGGCTTTGAGGACCGCCACGTCGGAGGCGCGCCGCAGGTCGCGGGCGAGGCCGACCCGGGCGAGGCACCAGATCATCCACTTGGCGGGATCGAAGTGCCAGCTTCGGATGCCGTTCCGGTAGTCGAAGGGAAAGCTGTGATGGTAGTTGTGGTACCCCTCGCCGAAGGCGAGGAAGGCCATCACCGAGCTGTCCCGGGCGCTGTGCTCGCGGCTGTAGGGCTGGCGGCCGACGATGTGGCAGAGGCTGTTGATGAAGAAGGTCGCATGGTGGCTGACGACGATCCGCAGCACGCCGCCGATCAGCAGGCAGCCGAGCACCCGGTGGGTGAGGAGGCCGACGACGAGCGGGATGCCGAGGGCGACCGTGAGGCCGATCGTCACGTACCAGCGGTCCTGCCAGCGGACGAGCGGGTCCTCGGCCAAGTCGCGCACCACCGTCTGGCTCGGCGGGGTGGTCTGGAAGAAGATCCAGCCGATGTGCGACCAGAAGAAGCCCTTGGTGGCGTTGTAGGGGTCCCGCTCGGAGTCGACATGCGAGTGGTGGACCCGGTGGTCGGCGGCCCAGCGCAGGATCGTGTTCTCTAAGCCGGCGGCGCCGAAGATGAGGAAGAACAGGCGCACCGGACGGGAGGCCTGGTAGGTTTTGTGGGCGAAGAGCCGGTGGTAGCCGGCGGTGATCGAGAGCCCGACCGCGAGCCAGAGGCCGAGGAAGGTCAAGGTCTCCGGCCAGCCGAGGCCGTAGCGCCAGATGTACCAGGGCGTGCCGACGGCCGCGATCAGCAGGGTGCCCAACAGGAAAGTGGTGTTCGTCCAGGAGATGGGGGCACGAACGGATGGAACGTCGAGGGATTCGCTCAAGATCGACTCCTGTCAGGTGTCAAAGCCAAAAAAACCGGTTCTGGCTGCTGGACGGCCGCGCGGCGCCCAACCAAGCCGGGTGAGGATACCAGCTTCGCTGCGTCCCTAAGCGGTCCGGATCGGTCGTACTGTCCACAAGCATAACCTCTTCCGGCGATATTCCCGAATCCGGGGCCACCCCAATCCGCCGACGCCCGGAGCGGTTTACAATGCGACCGCGATGACGCCGCCTTCCCGCCTGATCCTGCCCGTGCCCGGACCCGAGCCGCGCGAGACGCGCTGGGGAAGATGGAGACGCAAGAGTCGGACCAAGGCCCTGCGCCTCGTCGACCGCCTCATCCTCTCCCTCTATCGCTCCGCCTCCTGGCTCGACCGCCACGCGCCGGTCGAGCGGCGCTACTTCCGGGTGGCGATCTTCGGCTCCTCGCGCATCCAGCCGGAGGACGCGACCTA
The DNA here is from genome assembly GCA_034666805.1 of Acidobacteriota bacterium. Taxonomy (GTDB): domain Bacteria; phylum Acidobacteriota; class Thermoanaerobaculia; order Multivoradales; family UBA5704; genus DASQPA01. Next base: position 2,028 of record JAXDLD010000338.1, on the reverse strand, counting down.
CGCCCGGGTGCAGGAGCTCGCCCGGCGGCTGTCCTATCTCGGCTGCGACATCGTCACCGGCGGCGGCCCCGGCCTCATGCGGGCCGCGAACGAGGGGGCGCACGCCGGCGCCTACCGCTACAAGACCCGCTCCTTCGGCTTGACCATCCTCCTCCCCATGGAGGAGCAGCCCAACCCCTTCCTCGACGAGGTGGCCCAGCACCCCACCTTCTTCTCGCGCCTCCACCAGTTCATCCGCCTCGCCCACGCCTACGTCGTCGTCGACGGCGGGATCGGCACGACGCTCGAAGCGATGATGGTCTGGCAGCTCCTCCAGGTCCGGCTGATCCGCGACCGGCCGCTCATCTTCGTCGGCCCGATGTGGCGCGACCTCCGGACCTGGGTCGAGGGGGAGGTCGTGGCCCGCGGCCTCGCCTCCCCGGGCGATTTGGACGTCGCCCACTGGGTGGACTCGATCGACGAGGCCCTCGCCTTAGTCGAAGGCGCCCACCAGGAGTTCCTCCGCCGCCACGAGGTGATCCTGCCGCCGGTCGTCGAGGAGGGTCCCAAGTGAAGGGAGCCGGCGGAGGCCGGGCGAGGACGGAGCGCAACTGTTTGAGCCCGAAGGGCGAGTTTGAGCACCGCCCGGAGCCCGGTCTCGCCGGCTCCCGCGCTCCGGCACGCTCTTTGCTCACAGGGGCTCGGAGGCCCGCTTCGGGGGGTGTTCTCATGACAGAAAGGCGCGGCGAGCGCGCCGTTTGGGCGAGGCGCGTGCCAAGGGAGCAGGGATGAGCGGGATATTGGGGACAATCGCGATGCTGCTGTGGTTGCAGGCGGCCCCCGGAGCCTCCGAAGGTCACAGCCTGTTCGATTCCTTCTCGCAGGCGGGCCCGGTCGCCAAGCTGATCCTCGGTCTCCTCGCCCTCCTCTCGCTCCTCTCCTGGGCGGTGATCCTGGGCAAGCTCGTCCAGCTCTCCCGCGCCGACGGCCAGAGCGCCCGCTTCCTCGAGACCTTCCACCGGAGCAGCCGCTTCAGCGAGGTCAACGCCCAGGCCGGCAAGCTCCACTCGTCGCCCCTGGTGGGCATCTTCCAGGCCGGCTACGCCGAGATCGACAGCCAGATCAAGCACGCCCGGGAGATGGCGGAGCGGCCGGGCGAGCGCCGGGCCGAGCGGGCGCCGGCGCCGGCGGCGTCGCCGGGGGCGGACTACCGCATCACCTCGCTCACCGCCCTGGAGCGCAGCCTCGCCCGCGCCATCTCGGTCGAGATCCAGGGCATCTCCCGCTGGACCCCGCTCCTCGCCACGACCGCCGCCGCCGCGCCCTTCATCGGCCTCTTCGGCACGGTCTGGGGGATCATGGTGGCCTTCCGCGACATCGGCATGAGCGGCTCGACCTCGATCGTCGCCGTCGCCCCCGGCATCTCCGAGGCCCTGATCAACACCGCGGCCGGTCTGGCGGCGGCGATCCCGGCGCTCGTTGGATACAACTACTTCGTCAACCGTATACGGCGTTTGAAGGCGGCCATGCAGGACTTCGTGCTGGAGTTCCTCAACCTGGCCGAGCGGAATTTCACTTAAAGCACCCTCACTTGTGAGGTGCGAGGGGATCGAATGGCGTTTTCGCCCGGGAGAGACGACGACGACGACGGCGGGGTGCTCGCCGACATCAACGTCACCCCGCTGGTCGACGTCATGCTCGTCCTCCTCATCATCTTCATGATCGCCGCTCCCATGCTCCACCAGGGGATCGAGGTCGCCCTGCCGCGCGCCCAGGCGAAGAACCTGCCGCTCAAGGTCGAGGATCCGATCGTCCTCTCGATCACCCGCGACGGCCTGGTCTACCTCCGGGCGACCGCGGTGCCGACGACCGAGCTGGTCGACCGTCTCAAGTCCCAGCTCCAGGCCCGCCCCGACGACACCGTCTTCCTGAAGGGCGATCGGGACGCCCCGTATGGCCGCATCATCGACGTCCTCGACATCCTCCAGCGCGGCGGCATCCAGCACGTCGGCATGGTGACCGAGCGCCCGGAGAAGAGGCGGGGGCGCT
>JAXDLD010000337.1:0-2548 GCA_034666805.1 Acidobacteriota bacterium | reverse complement strand
GCTGGACGAGGGTGAGCGAGGCCGCCTCGCGGGCCGAGGGGCCGAGCTGGTGGACGGCGATCGACAGGCCCACCGTGGCGGCGAAGGAGAGCAGGAGATTGGCGATGGCGCCCGAGGCGGTGACCAGGATGTCGTCGCGCCAGGGGTTCTTCAAGTTCTTGACCACGACCGGGGTCGGCCGGCCCCAGCCGAAGACCGGCCCACCGAGGGCGAGGAGGAGGAACGGGAGGAGCACCGAGCCCAGGGGATCGATGTGCCGGAGCGGGTTCAGGCTCGCCCGGCCGAGGAGGGTCGAGGTCACATCCCCGCGCCGCGCCGCCGACCAGGCGTGGGCAGCCTCGTGCACCGTGATCCCCAGAAGGAGGATCAGGTACTGCACGATGCGGGTGAAGAGGAAGGTCTTGTCCATCAGTCGGGCCCCCCGCCTAGGGAATCAAGACGCGGCGGCGCGGGCAGGGGATCGGTCAAGCCCCGGAGCACCCCGCGCGCCTTGGCGAAGGCGGCCCGGCCGTTGCCGCGCGGCAGCTCGCGGAGCCAGGCGTAGGGCAGGGTGACGAGGTTGGCGGCGAGGAATCCGGCGAGCCCCAGCGCCCCGCCGTGGCGGCGCACGTAGATCGCGTTGCTCCGCCCGGTGTGAAAGGTCTTGACCGGGGTGTACGAGCCGGCGGTCGAGGCCGCCACCTTGTGCCAGATCCGGCTCTCCGGCACGTAGCGCAGGGCGAGCCCGAGGTCGAGGGCCCGCCGGCACCAGTCGGCGTCGTCGACGTTAATGAAGTAGGCCGGATCGAAGAGGCCGACCGCGGCGAGCGCCCGGCGCGGCACCATGAGGCAGCAGGTGGTGAGATAGGTGACGTCGGCGGGCCGGCTCCACTCCGGACCGTCCAGGTGGCCGCGGCCGAGCTCGACCGTCACCGTCTCCCGGATGCGCAGCCGGCCGCCCGCCGCCCACAGCCGGTCCGGGGGATCGAAGTAGAAGATCTTCGGCCCCGCCGCCGCCACCCGGGGGTCATCGACGGCGCGGATCAGGGGGGGCAGGAAGCCGGGATCGACCGCCACGTCGGTGTTGAGGAGCAGCACCCGCTCGATCTCAGGATTGGCCAGCGCGTGCCGGATCCCGAAGTCGTTGCCGCCCGCGAACCCTAAGTTGGCGCCACTCTCGACGACTTCGAAGTCGAAGGGAGAGCCCGGCCGCGCCCGGCGCAGGCGCTCGGCCGAGCCGTCGGCCGAGCCGTTGTCGACCACCACCACCCGCAGATCCTCTCGGGCCTCAGCGCGGTCGAGCGAGGCCAGGGTGTCCAGGGTGTCTGCGGCGCCGTTCCAGTTGACGAGGACGGCGGCGGTGGTCGGCTGCTTCGGCATCAGGTCGACGGGACGGCCGGGGGATGGGCGAGCCGGTGGTTGATGTCGGTCATCAGGCGCTGGTTTTCGGTCAGCACCTGCCATTCGAGCTGCAGGGCGCGGAGCTGGGCCGCCAGGGTGGCATAGAAGAGGATGTGGTGGAGCCACTGGAGGCTGCCGGTCGCCACCGCGCCGCCCAGGATGAAAGTCGCCATGGCAAGGCCGATGGCGAGCATCAGCATGGGATACGAGCGGTTCTTGAAGCGCTTGGTGTCCTCGATGGCCGCCGGGTCGAGGCCGTTCTCGTGAACCGCCTCCTTGATCGCCTTCCCCGTGCCGATCAGGTAGAACATGATCCAGCAGTGGGCGAAAAGCAGGAGCAGGCTGGCGGCGAGGGCCAGGAGGACGTGGTAGCGCAGGTGCTCGTCCGCCGGACCGTGGAGGCCGTAGCCGAGCGCGCCGGTGGCGATGAGGCCGAGGGTGGCCATGAGGCCGATAATCAACAGGGCGCGCCCCATCATGTTTGGATTCTCCTCCATCTGTCCTTCATCGGCCCGACCTCCCGGATTCCCGGATCTCACGTTCCCAGATCTCTGCCGCCACCGCCGGCCGGAAGCGCTCGGCCGCCCGCCGCCGGCCAGCTTCCCCGCGCCGCTCCGCCTCCGCCGGATCGGCGAGCACCGCCGCCAGAGCCGCTGCGAGCGCCGCCGGGTCCTCCGGCGGTACCAGCCAGCCCGTCTCCCCATCCACCACCACCTCGGGAATCCCCGAGACCCGGCTGGCGATGACCGGCACCCCGGCCGCCATGGCCTCCAGGACCACCAGCGGCATGCCCTCGTAGGTGGACGGCACGACGAGGGCACGGGCGCCGTTCAAAAGCCCGCGAACCCGCGCCGCCCCGGCGCGGCCCAGGAAGGCGACCGCCGTTCCCAACCCGAGCGCCGCCGTCTTACCTTCAAGCGCCTCCCGGTGCTCGCCGTCTCCCACCACCAGCAGGCGGACACCGGGAAACCGCTCGCGCAAGGCAGGGAGGGCGGCGAGCAGCACCTCGACCCCCTTGCGGATGCGCAGCCGGCCGACGAAGAGGAGGTAGCCCCGCGGCTCCCCCCCTTCCATCTCTATGGCGCCGTCCCGCGCCGGCTCCGTTCGATCCTGCGGGCGGGCTCCTTCGGGCGCTCCGCGCAGCCAGTCGCCCGTCCTCGGAATCGAA
>JAXDLD010000336.1:0-2573 GCA_034666805.1 Acidobacteriota bacterium | reverse complement strand
CGATCTCCTCCTCGCTGTCGGTGCCGAAGCGGTTGAGCGCGACGACCGCCGGCAGACCGAAGGCCCGGGCGCTCTCCAGGTGCTTCTCCAGGTTGCCGAGACCGCGCTCGACCGCCGCCGGGTCGGGGACCGCGAGGTCGCCCTTGCCCACTCCGCCGTGGAGCTTCAAGGCCCGGACCGTCGCCACCAGGAGCGCCAGCGAGGGGGCGAGGCCGGCCGAGACGCACTTGATGTCGAGGAACTTCTCCGCCCCGAGGTCGAAGGCGAAGCCGGCCTCGGTCACCACCCAATCCGCATGGGCGAGGGCCATCTTGGTGGCGATCACCGAGTTGCAGCCGTGGGCGATGTTGGCGAACGGCCCGCCATGGACGAAGGCCGGCACCCCCTCCCCGGTCTGCACGAGATTCGGCAGGAGAGCGTCCTTGAGCACCACCATCATCGCCCCCACGGCCTTCAAGTCGGCGGCGGTCACCGGCTTGCCGTCGCGGGTGAGCGCCAGGAGAAGGCGCGAGAGGCGGGCACGGAGGTCCTCCGCGTCCTCCGCCAGGCAGAGGGTGGCCATGACCTCGGAGGCGGCGGTGATGTCGAAGCCGGTCTCCCGCGGCACCCCTTCGAGCGGCCCGCCGAGGCCGAGCACGACGTGGCGGAGAGCGCGGTCGTTGACGTCCTGCACCCGCCGCCAGAAGACCCGCCGCGGCTCGATCCCCAGCCCGTTGCCGTGGTGGAGCTCGTTGTCCAGGAGGGCGGAGAGGAGGTTGTGGGCCGCGGTCACGGCGTGGAAGTCGCCGGTGAAGTGGAGGTTGATGTCCTCGGCCGGGACGAGCACCGAGCGGCCGCCGCCGGTCGCCCCGCCCTTCATCCCGAAGACCGGGCCGAGCGAGGGCTCGCGGAGGGCGAGGCAGGCGCTCTGGCCGAGCTGGGCCAGGCCCTGGGCGAGGCCGATCGAGGTCGTCGTCTTCCCCTCGCCGGCGCCGGTGGGGGTGATGGCGGAGACCAGGATCAGCCGTCCGGGAGCCCGGGACTCCGCCGCGGCGTCGCGCGCCGCCAGGCGCACCTTGGCCTTGTCGTCGCCGTAGAGGATCAAGTTTTTGCGATCGATTCCCAGCCGGCATGCGACCTCGGCGATGGGTCTTACGGAACAGGTCTCGGTCATCGTCTCTCCTGAAACGTGGCATTGGATTTGCTCATAGGACTCCCGTCGTCGTCGTACAACAATTCGTCCGGAGGAGTGAGCCATGAGGAGTGGAAGGATCTCTATCTGCGCTGTAACGATCCTCGTCTTGCGCGCGCTCGTCGCGGCTGCCCAGGCGCCCCCGCCAGCTCCCGCGCCCACGACACCCGCGGGGCCTGGCGACGCCCTCGCCACGGAGGCGGAGTCGAAGCCGAAGGAGCCGGAGGACGAAAAGAAGGAGAAGGAGAGCCCGTGGAGCGGCCACTTCGCGGCCGGCTTGACCTTCACCAAGGGTAACAGCGACACCCGGACCTTCAACCTGGCCCTGGCCGTGGAGTACCGCTCGCGGCCGAGGAACCTCGTCAAGGCCGACGGCTTCTATCTCAACAGCCGGGAGGACGGGGTGAGCACCGTCGCCCGCACCTCCGCTCATCTGCGGGACGAGTACACCGTTTCCAGCCGCTACTTCGCTTTCGGGGACGTCCAGTTCGTGAAAGACCAGTTCAAGTCGATCGACTCCCTCGTCGCCTCGACCGTGGGGGCCGGCGTTCACCTGATCAAGACCGAGAAAGAGGAGCTCGGGGCTGACCTCGGGGCCGGCGTCATCCTCGAGCGGGACGAGGGCCTCGACCGGACGACGAGCGGCGTCGTGCGGGCCGGCGAGAGCTATCTCTGGAAGATCTCGAAGTCGGCGAATCTGACCGAGAACGCCTTCGGCCTCTGGAAGACGCGGGACACGGGGGACGCCTACTATCACTTCGAGGTGGCCGTGGGCGCGGCGATCGACGACCATGTCGAGATCAAGATCGCTCTCCTCGACGAGTACAAGAGCAAACCCGTCTTCGACACCATCAAGAAGAACGACGTGGCTGGGATCGTGTCGATCGGCTACAAGCTCTAGCATGCGGGCAGAAGCTCGCGGTAGCGGAAGCAGTCGGCCGCGTGGTCGTTGACCATGCCCACGGCCTGCATGAAGGCGTAGCAGACCGTGGGGCCGACGAAAGCGAAACCGCGGCGCTTGAGATCCTTGCTCATGGCTTTCGGGTCCCCCACAAAGCTCCAGAGGAGGCGGTCGAGGCCGCCCTCCTCCGCGCGGAGAGCGAGGACGGCGCGGGCATTGGCCACGGTCGCCTGGACCTTGGCGCGGTTGCGGATGATCCCGGGGTCCAGGAGGAGCTTCTCGATCCGGGCCGGGGTGAAGCGGGCGACCTTCTCCGGTCGAAGCCGGCGAAGGCCTGGCGGTACCCCTCGCGACGCTTCAGGATGGTGATCCAGGAGAGCCCCGCCTGGGCTCCTTCGAGAACCAGCATCTCGAAGAGCTGCCGCTCGTCGTGGACCGGGACCCCCCACTCATCGTCGTGATAGGCGATGTACAGGGGATCCGCCGATACCCAGGCGCAGC
>JAXDLD010000335.1:0-3404 GCA_034666805.1 Acidobacteriota bacterium | reverse complement strand
AGTGGTGGGCGAGGATCTCGGGGCGCGCCTCGCCCGCCGCCAGGCGGCGCTCCAGGGCGGCGGCGATCCGCTGGTGGTACTGCTGGCGGGCGCTTTTGAGGAGCGAGCCGTAGGCGGCATCCTGGATCAGGGCATGCTTGAAGACGAAGGTCGCGACGGGCGGCACGCCGCGCTGGTAGAGGAGCTCGGCGGCGACCAGATGCCCAAGCTCGCGGCCCAGGGTCTCGGGGTCGAGCGAGCAGACCTCCTGCATCAAGTCCCAGGTGAACTCGCGGCCGATGGCGGCCCCCATCTGCACCACCTCGCGCACCGCCGCCAGGCGGTCGAGCCGGGCCATCAGGGAGTCCTGGAGCGAGGTCGGGATGGCGAGCGGCGGCAGCGGCCCGGCCAGGGCGTAGCGGTCGCCGCGCTCGACCAGGAGCCCCGAGGAGAGGACCATCTTGGTCAGCTCCTCGACGAAGAGCGGCACCCCGTCGGTCTTGACGACGATCTGGCGCTCGACCTCCAGGGGCAGCCGTTTGCCGGCGGTCACCCCGAGGATCAGCGCCTCGGCCTCGGTGTCGCTCAGGCGGTCGAGGGTGATCTGGGTCAGGTGAGCGCGCGGGCCCCAGGGCGGGTCGTAGGTCGGCCGGAAGGTGAAGAGGTTGAAGAGGCGGACCGTGGGCCCCTGGTGGAGGAGGAGGTCGAGGAGGTCGACGGTCGAGGGGTCGACCCAGTGCAGGTCCTCGACGACGAAGACGACCGGCTCCTCCCCCGCCATGGCGAGGAGGAGGGCGACCAGGGTCTCCAAGGTCCGCTCTTTCTGCCGCTGGGGGGTGAGCCCCAGGGGCGCGTAGCCCGCCGGCACCGCGAGGCCCAGGAGGAGGGTGAGGAGCGGCACCGCCTCCGGCAGGGGGAGCCCGTAGCGGCCGAGGAGCCCCTCGACCTTCCCCGCCTTGGCGGCGGCATCGTCCCCCGGCGCGAAGCGGCAGAGGTCCGAGAGGAGCTCGATCACCGGCGCCAGCGCACTCCCCTGGTGGTAGGGAGAGCAGCGGCAGATCAGCCACTTGTGGGGGTCGGCGGCGGCGCCCTCCTTGAGCATCTGCACCAGCCGCGACTTGCCGATCCCCGGCTCGCCGGAGAGGAGGACGGTCTGGCCGCGCCCGCTCTTCACCCGTTCGAGGCAGCGCAGGAGGACGGCCAGGTCCTGGTGCCGGCCCACGAGCGGGGTGAGGCCGCGGGTCACCGCCAGCTCGAAGAGGGTGCGGACGCCGCTCTCCTGGAGCACCCGGTAGAGCTCCATGGGCCGCGACACCCCTTTCAAGATCTGCGGCCCCAGGGGCTGGCAGACGAAGAAGCCCTGGATCAGGGGGAAGGTGGCGTCGGAGACCACTACCGTCCCGGGTTCCGCCAGGCTCTGCAGGCGGGCGGCGACGTTGGGGGCCTGGCCCAGGGCCAGCCGCTCGCGGGTGTCGCCCGTCCCCATCTGCCCCGCCACCACCTTCCCGGTGTGGATGCCCACCCGCACCGCGAGACGGATCCCGCGTTCCGCTTCCAGGCGCCGGGAGAGCTCGGCGACGGCGGCGACGATGCCGAGCCCCGTGTGGACGGCGCGCTGGGGGTCGTCCTCGTGCGCCACCGGGAAGCCGAAGTAGACGAGGACGCCGTCCCCCAGGTACTGGGCGGTGTGCCCTTCGAAACGCTCGACCACCGCCGCCGAGACCGCCTGGTACTCGCGGACGACGTCGCGCAGCTCCTCCGGGTCGAGCCGCTCGGAGAGGGCCATCGAGTCGACGACGTCGCAGAAGAGGACGGTGAGCTGGCGGCGCTCGGCCGCGGGCTCGAGGTCGCGGGTCACCGAGCGCTCGCCGGTGATCGGCCTCTCGTAGGTGCGCTCGTAGGTGGAAGTCGCGGGGCGGATCCCCGTCGGCGCCGCCGGCGCTATCGCTGGCAGGGACGAGGGCGTGACCGTCATCCCCCCCGATGCCGTTTCCCCCCCCAGCGGGCCGCCGCATTCGCCGCAGAACTTGAACCCCAGGGGATTCTCGAAGTTGCAGCGCGGGCAGGCGTTCTTCAAGGCGCTGCCGCACTTGCCGCAGAACTTCATCCCCGGCGGGTTCTCGAACCAGCAGACCGCGCACTGCACGTCAGCCCCGCTCCCCGCCGTCGAGGTCGAGGACCAGGGTGCCGGTCCCGCGGCCCGTGAGCCCCAGCCGCTCGATGAGGGCCTGGAAGCGCGGCTCGCCCCGGAGGCGGTCGAAGACCGGGCGGACGCCGATCCAGGCCAGGTCGGCGGCGCGCTCCTCGCAGGCCCGTTCGAGCCCGTCGAGAGCCGCCTCGCGCTCCCCGAGGGCGGCGTGGATGCTGGCCACCAGGGCCGGCGAGACGTACCTCTCGGTACCGCGGAGGGCGAGCCCGGCGAGCACCCGGCGAGCCTCCTCCGGACGTCCCGCCGCGACGTAGGCCTGGCCGAGGACGGCCTCCATCTCCGCCGCCCCGGGCGAGAGCTCGAGGGCGGCCTCGACCTCGGCCACCGCCTCTTCGCCGCGGCCGAGCGCGGCATAGGCCTGGCCGAGGAAGACCCGGGCCATGGCGAAGCGGGGGTCGATCTCCAGGGTCCGCCGGTAGGCCAGAACCGCCTCCTCCGGGCGCCGGGCGTAGTAGCAGAGGAGCCCCAGGCTGGCGTTGATGGCGAGCGACAGGGGGTCGAGCTCGCGGGCGACTTTCAGCTCCCGGAAGGCCTCGTCGAAGCGCCCCATGGGGGTGAGGAGGTTGATGGCGTACCAGTGGTGGGCCGTGGGGTAGTGCGGGTCGAGCTCGATCGCCCGCCTGAAGTCGCGCTCGGCGTTGCCCCAGAACCAGTCGTAGACCGCCTCCAGGCAGCCGAGCGAGGTGTAGACCTCGGCCGCCCGGTCGTCGAGGGCCAGGGCGCGGAGCGCCGCCTGCCGCGCCTTGGGCATGACCTCGGCGGGCGGGGCGAAGCCGTAGACCCCGAGCAGGAGGCCGGCGTCGGCGAGACCCGCGTAGCCGCGGGAGTAGCCGGGATCGCGCTCGATCGCCTGCTGGAAGTAGGTGACGCTCTTGGCGAGCCCCTCTCCGGTCCGCTTGTTCCAGTGGAAGCGCCCCTGGAGGTAGAGGTTGTAGATCTCGAAGTCGGGGGCGGTGGTGCGGGCGGGGAGCGGCCCGAGCTTCCCCACCAGCTCGACCTTCAGGGTCTCGACGATCGTCCCCGCGATCTCGTCCTGGATGGCGAAGACGTCGGTGATCTCGCGGTCGTAGCGCTCCGACCAGAGGAGCTGGTGGCCCTCGGCCAGGTCGACGAGCTGGGCGGTGATGCGGAGCCGGTTGCCCGACTTCCTCACCCCCCCTTCGAGGGCGGTCTGGACATTCAGGCGCTCGCGGATCTCGCCCAGGTCCTGGGGCTT
>JAXDLD010000334.1:0-7757 GCA_034666805.1 Acidobacteriota bacterium | reverse complement strand
ATCCGCGCCGAGCTGTCCTCGGGGTCGGCCATGGCTGGGTCGAGGAAGCACTTTCCCTGCCACATCGGGGAGGCCGGCCAGCCCCGGGCCAGGGTATGCTCCCTGTATGGCGGACGAGACGCGCGGCGTGGCGGTGGTGACGGGCGGCGGCTCGGGGATCGGGCGCGAGATCGCCCTGGAGCTTCAGCGGCGCGGTCACCCCCTCGCCCTCCTCGGCCGGCGCCGGGAAACGCTCGACGCGGTGCTCGCCGAAGCTGGTACCCCTCACGAAGCCGGGCTCGCCCTGGCCTGCGACGTGCGCGACCCGGCGGCGGTCGAGCGTGCCGCCGCCCTCGTCGAGGAGCGCTTCGGGGCCGCTCATGTCCTCGTCCCGGCGGCCGGGGTGGCCCGCATCCAGCCGCTCGAAGAGACGCCGCCGGAGGACTTCGCGGAGGTCGTGGCGACCAACCTGACCGGCGCCTTCCACCTCTTCCGCGCCTTTCTGCCCGCCATGCGGCGGCGGGGGAGGGGCTGGATTTTCCCTCTCCTCTCGGTCGCCGCCCGCCGCGGCTTTCCCGGCTGGTCGGCCTACTGCGCCAGTAAGTGGGGGCTGGCCGGGCTGGTGGCGGCGCTCCGCGAGGAGCTTGCCGGCAGCGGGATCAAGATCACCGCCCTCTACCCTGGAGCGACCGATACCCCGATCTGGGAGGGGATGCCGGGGACCTGGGACCGCGCCGCCATGGTGCGGCCGGGCGAGGTGGCGCGGGCGGTCGCCTGGGCGCTCGCCGCCGACCCCGGCACCCTGGTCGAGGAGATCCACCTGGGCCCCGCCGGAGGGGCCCTGTGAGCTGGCTCCTTGCCCTCACCCCCTTCCTCCCCTGGCTCGGGCTGCTGCCGGGGGGGCGCTGGGCGCTGCCGCTCCTCGCTCCGCTCACCCTCTACCCGGCCTTCGCGGAGCGGGTGCGGCGGCGGGACTACCTCGGCGCCTGGTCGCTGGGGCTCCTCTGGGCCCTCCTCCTCTCGGTGGGGGTGATCGTCCTCGTCTCGCTCCGGCCCGGGGCGGCGGGGGAGGCGATCCTCCATGGCGAGGCCTACCGGAAGGAGATGTTCGGCTGGATCGCGACCGGCGAGGCGCCCGAGAACCATCCGGCGGTCTTCATCCCCATCCATCTGCTCCACCTCGCCGTCTTCCTCCTCCTTACCTGGGCGAGCGCCGGCTATCTGGGCCTCGTCCTGGGGGCGGCGCTGGTCGGCTACATGAGCTACTTCGTAGGGAGCTATGCCGTGGCGAGCGCCCACCCGCTCCTCGGCGCCGTCGCCGCCTGGGTCCCCTGGTCGGTCCTCCGGGTCTTCGCCTTCGTGCTCCTGGGCTGCCTCTTCGCCCGGCCGCTCCTCCTCCGCCGCGCCTGGCCCTTCGAGCGGCCGGAGTACCAGTTGATGGCGCTCGCGGCGAGCGGCCTCCTGGTCGACATCCTCATGAAGAGCCTGCTCGCGCCGAGCTATGGGATCTTCCTCCGCCAGCTCGCCCGGAGCGCGGGGCTCGCCCCGTGATCCGATATACTCGCCAGCCGTAAAGGACCTCCTATGGACATCAAAGAGACAGTGGGAACCCTCGCCGGGGCCGGGCGGAAGTTCGGGATCGTGGCGTCGCGCTTCAACAGCCGGATCGTCGATCCGCTCGTGACCGGCGCCGTCGACTGCCTGGAGCGGCATGGGGTGGCCGCGGGCGACATCCATCTGGTCCGGGTGCCAGGCGCCTGGGAGATCCCGGGTGCCTTGGAGGAGCTCGCCGCCCCTGGCAACCTCCAGGGCCTGATCGCCCTGGGGGTCGTCATCCGCGGCGAGACGCCGCACTTCGACTTCATCTGCACCGAGTGCAGCCGCGGGGTGGCCGGGGTCACCGAGCGCCACCGCATCCCGGTCGGCTTCGGAGTCTTGACCTGCGACAGCTCCGAGCAGGCGCAGGAGCGGGCGGGCGGCAAGGCCGGCAACAAGGGGTGGGAGGCGGCCCTGGCGGCCCTCGAAATGGCCGACCTCTTCGCGCGCCTCCGGGCCTGACCCGGATTTAGAGAGCAATCTCCCACCGCTCCGCCCCGATCGCCTTCGCCAACCGCGCGACCGCCGCCTCGAAAGCGGCCCTCCGCCCGGTGCCCAGGCGCACCCCGGGCTCCCACCAGACCTCGCGGATCGAGAGCACCCCCTCCTTGCGGTCGAGCTTGGGGTCCACCCGGCCCACCAGCCGGTCGCCCTCCAGGAGCGGCAGGATGTAGTAGCCGTGCTGCCTCGCGGGTCCGGGCACGAAGGCCTCGAAGCGGTAATCGAAGCCGAAGAGCCGTCGGGTCCGCTTGCGGTCCCGGAGGATGGGATCGAAGGGGGCGAGGAGGCGCATCCGCGGCGGCGGCGCGGGGGTTTTCGCCGCCCTTTCCTCCCAGCCGGGCAGGGCCCAGGCGGAGCGCGGCTTGGAGCCGTCGACCGCGCCGGCGAGCACGGGCTCGATCTCGCCGCGCTCTGCCGCCTTCTCGCACCAGGTGCCAGCCTCTTCGGGGGGGAGGGCGTGCCAGAAGTCGGCGATCTCGCCCGAGGTCGCGATCCCCAGCCGTTCGAGGGCCGTGCGGCAGGCCCAGGCGCGGTGCTCGGCATCGCTCGGGCGGGGGAGGGCGGCGGCCTCCGGGAGCACCCTCTCGGTCAGGTCGTAGACCTTGTGGAAGTGGATTCGCCTGGCGATGGCGAGCTTGCCCGTGCGCCAGAGATGCTCCAGAGCCGCCTTCTCCGGCCGCCAGCCCCACCAGGAGCCGCTGCCGGCGGTGGACTCGGGGGCGAAGTCCTTCGCCATGAGCGGGCCCTCCTTTTCGATCCGTTCGAGCACCCGGGAGAGCAGCCGCTCGGGCTCGGTCCCCAGGCGCTCTTGCCACCAGGCGCGGGTGTGCCCCCGGTAGCGCTCGAAGCGGACCCGCCAGTAGGGGAACCAGCGGGTGGGGATGGCCGCGGCGTCGTGGGTCCAGTTCTCGAACAGGCTGCGGTCGCGCTCGAGGAGCCGGTCGAGGAGCGGCGGCCGGTAGCCGTCGAAGCGGCTGGCGAGGATCAGGTGGTGGGCGCGCTCGACGACGTTGATCGAGTCGACCTGGACGAAGCCCATGGCCTCGATCCGCGCCTGGACCGCCGCCGGGGTGACCGCCTGGCGCGGGTCGTCGGCCAGGCCCTGGCCGGCGAGGAGGAGGCGCCGGGCGGTCTCCGGGGGGACGAGAGGGAGGGCTTCGACGGGCTTCTGCATACCTGCGGGCATGGCGGGGAAGGGTATCGCAGGAGGGAGCCCGATCTGCTATAAAGCAACTCATCATGTCGGACCCACCCAAGTACCGCAACCGGGGCTACAAGGACTCCGAGCGCGAGGAGCGCGGTGCCGGAGGAGGCGGGGGCGCCTCCCGCGGGCCGCAGGCGCCGCGGGAGAAGAAGGAGGGTCCACGCGGGCGCGGCCTGGGGGCGCGGACGGAGTCGGTTTTCCGCTGCGCCACCTGCGGCGAGAAGCAGCTCTCGGTGCTCTCCGCGGTCTCCCCCGAGGACGTCCTTCCCGACGCGACCTGCAAGAAGTGCGGCGCCGCCCTCCATACCTGCTCGAACTGCATCCACTTCGACACCTCGGTCCGCTGGGAGTGCCGGCAGTGGGAGAAGATCCCCGCCCGGGTCCCCAGGAAGACCGCCGCCAACGACTGTCCCTGTTTCACCCCCAAGCTCGTCTCCGAGTTCGCCAAGGACAGCGAGCGCGACAAGCCGGGCGATCCGCGCGCGGCCTTCGACGCCCTGTTCAAGTAGCCGGCCGACCCCCCGCCCTCCCCCGCTCTCCAGGTGCCGACCTTCACGCCAGAGGACCCCGACTTCGAGGCCCGGGTCCGCGCCACCTTCGCCCGCCAGCGCTACATGGCGACGATCGGCGCCGAGCTCCTGCGGGTCGCCCCGGGGGAGGTCGACATCGGCCTGCCGTTCCGCTCCGACCTGACCCAGCAGCACGGCTACCTCCATGCCGGGGTGGTCACCGCCATCGTCGACAGCGCCTGCGGCTGCGCCGCCTTCACCCTGATGCCCGCCGATTCCGGGGTGGTGAGCGTCGAGTACAAGGTCAACCTCCTCGCCCCCTCGGTGGGGGAGCGGATGATCGCCCGCGGCCGGGTGCTGCGGCCGGGGCGGACCCTCACCGTCTGCTCCGGAGAGGTTGTAGCGGTGACCGCGGGAGAGGAAAAGACGGTCGTCGCCATGCTCGCTACCATGATGCGGCTCGCCCCAACGAAAGAACCGGAGGTCCGATGAAGACCCGCCTCTGTCCGTCCCTCTATGCCGCCCTGCTCCTCCTCGGGGCCGCCGCCCTCCCCGTGCTGGCCGCCCAGCCGTCCGAGAACGGCAATGTCTTCGACGCCTCGGGAGTCAGCCTCTACTACGAGGTCCTGGGCGGCGGGCCGGGCACGCCGCTCGTCGTCGCCAACGGCGGCCCCGGCTTCGATCACAATTACCTGCACGTCTCGGACGTCTGGAACCGGCTGGCCCAGGACCGTCCGGTCGTCCTCTACGACCAGCGCGGCAACGGCCGGTCGGGCGCCTTGAAGACCGGCCAGAGCTGCACCCTGGCCGACCAGATCGCCGACCTCGAGGCCCTCCGCGCCCACCTGGGCTACGAGAGGTTCGACCTCCTCGGCCACTCCTGGGGGGGCTACCTCGCCATGGCCTACGCCGCCCGCCACCCGGAGCGGATCGAGCGCCTGGTGCTCGCCGACTCCGCCGCCCCCAAGTGGGCCGACACCCTCTTCCTCTTCAAGGAGGTCTTCCCCGAGGGGGTCGCGCGGCAGGACGCCCTGAGTTTCGCCGAGACCCTGGGAGACCCGGCGGCGGCGGACGCCAGCCTGCGCGAGTACCTGGCGATGCTCTTCTACTCGCCGGAGAGGCGCGACGCCTTCTTGGGCGGGGCCGCGAGCTATCACTACAACCGCGCGGTCAACCAGGCGGTCAACGCCGACGTGGCGCGCTTCGACCTGAACCCCGAGCTGCCGAAGCTCCGCTTCCCGGCGCTCATCGTCACCGGCCGCTACGACATGAACGTGGCGCCCGCCACCGCCTACCGCATCCACCACGCCATCCCCGGTTCGAAGTTCGCCGTCTTCGAGAGGAGCGGCCACATGCCGTTCTATGAGGAGCCCGAGGCGTTCTTGAAGGTGATCGGAGACTTCCTGGCGGGACGGTAAGAGAAGGAGATCATTCGATGAAGAGACTCTTCGTCTGTCTCGTGCTCGCCGCCGGCTTCGCGGCTTCCCCCATCTCCGCCGCTACGGCTCGCAAGGCGGCAGTCCCGACCACCGGCAATCACAAAACGGCGGTTCCTACCACCGTCTACCCGCTTGAGGAAGGCTTCGTCGATGCCGGCGGCACCCTCATCTACTACAAGACCTTGGGTAGGGGGGAGCCGCTGGTCGTCCTCCACGGCGGGCCGGGGGCGTCGCACGACTATTTCCTGCCCTACTTCCTGCCGCTCGCCCGCCACAACCGGCTGGTCTTCATCGACGAGCGCGGCTCGGGCAAGTCGCAGAAGCTCGACGACCCGGCGGGCTACACGGTCGAGGCGATGGTCGAGGACGTCGAGGCCGTGCGCCAGGCTCTTCACCTCGGGAAGGTCAACCTCCTCGGCCACTCCTACGGCGGCGTCCTTGCCCAGGCCTATGCCTTGAAGTACCAGGAGCACCTCTCGCACCTCGTCCTCTCGAGCACCTTCGCCAGCACCCGGGCCATGAACGACGTCTTCACCCGGATGAAGGCGGCCATGGCGCCCGAGCTGCGCCAGCGGATCGACAAGCTCGAGGCCGCCGGGCTCTTCGGCCAGGGCAAGGACTACGAGAAGGGGCGCTACCCCAACGACTACATGGTCGCCTCCTGGGGGGAGGGCTACTTCCCCTATCTCT
Organism: Acidobacteriota bacterium; assembly: GCA_034666805.1. Lineage (GTDB taxonomy): Bacteria > Acidobacteriota > Thermoanaerobaculia > Multivoradales > UBA5704 > DASQPA01. Next base: position 1,839 of record JAXDLD010000334.1, on the reverse strand, counting down.
ACCAGAACCACCCCGACGCCAACTTCGACCCCGCGGCCCAGGGCAACACCGCCTGGGACCTCTACCGGGAGATGTGGGGCTCGCACGGCGAGTTCGTCATCGACGGCAACTTGAAGTCGGTCGAGTACGTCGACCGGCTGCCCTCCCTCCACGTGCCGACCCTCGTCACGGTCGGCGACCACGACGAGTGCGAGCCGGCGCTCTCCCAGGTGATGCACGAGAAGATCGCCGGCTCGACGCTCGTGATCCTGCCGAAGAGCGGCCACATGGGCTTCGTCGACCAGCCGGCGCTCTACCTCTCGGCCGTCGACGGCTTTCTGCATGGGGCGAAGAAAGATCTGCCGGAGCCGGCCGCGGGGAGGTAAGATCGGGGGGTTTCGAAGAAGGGAGGCCCTGTGTCCCGTACAGCCTTTGTCACTACCCTCGCCGCCGCCCTCTTAGGCCTCGCCTGCAACGGCGGGCGCAGCCTGTCGAGCCCCACTTCGCCGGAGCCCGCCGTCTCTCTGCTCGGTCACTGGTCCGGCTCGATCCGGGTGGACCGGACGAACGGCACCCGCGCGACCTGCTCCCTGGACGTCGACTTCACGCCGCCGAGCCAGGGAGCCTACGGCGGGAGCTACAACGTCCTCTGCTCCGACGGCCGGCGCCAGGACGGCGCCCTGGCGGCCGCCCCCTTCGAGGGCGAGTGGCTGATCGACGCCGTCTCCGGCGGTGGGAGCAACTCCGCCCTGGCCCTGGACGGCTGCAACTGGGAGAGCCAGCCGGCCCAGCTCGGCACCCGCCTCTCCGGGCCCTGGTTCGCCGGCGGCTGCTCGGGCTCGTCGATCTTCGGCGGTGCGATCGACCTCGCGAAGGGATAGGGGCCGGGCGCCTACGTCGCGCGCCGGGTCGAGGTCTCGCGCTCGAGCCCGGGTACCCTCGCCGGCGTCCCCAGCACGTCCTGCCTTCTCAGGAACTGATCGATCATCACCGCCGCCAGGTTGCCGGTGCCCATGGCGACCGCCACCTGCTGGGTGATGGGCCGCAGGTCGCCGGCGACCCAGATCCCGGGGACGTTGGTGTCGCCGCGCTGCGAGCGGGGCTTTACGTGCTCGCCGCCGGGCGCGAGCTCGACCCCGAGTTGGGTCGCGAGGTCGGTGCGGCCGCGGGCGGGGCTGGAGACGAAGAAGGCCTGGGCGTCGATCCGGGTGCCGTCGGCGAGCTCCAGGGCCTTCAACTCGTGGCGTAGGCCGACCAGGGCCTTGATCTCGCCCTTGAGCACCGGGATCCCCCGCTCGGCGAGCTGCTCCGCCCGGTGGGGGGAGATGGCGGTGTCCTCGCCCGTCGCCAGCACCCGGATGTGGGGGGTGTAACGGGTGAGGCCGAGGGCGAGGGTCGCCGCCCACTCGGCCGGTCCGGCGCCGATCACCACCGTCTCCTTGCCGACGATCTCGGGCCCTTCGCAGTCGGTGCAGTAGTAGAGGTTGCCCTTGCCGGCATAGGCGAAGCAGGGGGTGAAGTCGCCGTCGACGGTGGGGTGGAAGCGGGCCACTCCGGTCGCGAGGAGGACGGTCTTCGCCCGCCACTCCTCCCCCTTGGCCCCGCTGAGGAGGAAGTCTCCCGACTCGCCGGTGATCTTCTGCACGCTGCCGAAGACGATCTCCGCCCCCCGCTCCCGCGCCTGGATCTTCAAGCGCTTCTGGATCTCCACCCCGGTCGCCTCGGGCATCCCGGGGATGTTGTAGAGCTTCTCCAGGGTGTAGAAGAGGGGTCCGGTCGCGCGGTCGACGAGGACGACCCTACGGTCCTGCCAGGCGAGGTGGAGGGCCGCGGAGAGGCCGGCCGGGCCGCCGCCGACGA
>JAXDLD010000333.1:0-3606 GCA_034666805.1 Acidobacteriota bacterium | reverse complement strand
ATCCGGGTCGAGGGCTCCGCTCCGCCGGGCGCGGTCGAGCTCACGGCCGAGATCCCCCACCTGGCGGAGCAGCAGGCCCCCGGGCAGGACCACGACCAGGAGGAGGGCCATTACGAGGATCGAGGCCTGGCGCGAGCGGCTGAGCCGGGCCAGCCGGGCGAAGAGGCCCGCCTGCAGGACGACACCCCACAGGGCGGCCTCCTGGGCGGCGGCACGTTTCAGGCCGGCGGCGAGCCCCTCCGCCGCCTCCAGCCGGTCGAGGCACTCCGGGCAGCCGAGGGAGTGCTCCTCGAACTCGGCCGCCTCCGTGGCGGCGAGCTGCCCCAGGAGGTAGCGCTCGGCCACCTGGTGCTCGTCGATCCAGTCGTGCTCCATGGCGTTCTCCCGGCCGGGCCCCCCGTTACTGCACTGCCGCGGGATGGATCATCATCTCACCCCCGAGCGGCTGGCGGCGCCGAGCAGCTCCTTGAACCGCTGGCGGGCCCGGAAGAGGACCCGGCTGAAGTGGAGGGGCGAGAGGCCCAAGTCGGCGCAGATCCGCTCCTTGTCCTCCTCGGCGACGTAGAAGCGCAGGAGGATCTGGCGGTCTCTGGGGGTGCCGAGCTCGCCCAGGAGCGACTGCACGGCCCGGTCCTCCTCCGCCCGCAGCACCCGCGCGAGCTGCCCCGGCGCCGGATCGGCGGGCTCCGCCGCCTCCTCGTCCGGCTGGGACTCCCCCCGCCGCGCCCGCTTCCGGTAGCCGCCGAGGAAGAGGTTCCTGGCGGTGCGCAGGAGGAACCCGCCGAGCCGCTCGGGGTCGGCGAGCCCCTCGCCCCGCAGGCGCTCGAGGACGACCCGGAAGGTGTCCTGGTGGAGGTCGTCGGCCAGAGCCGGATCGGCGGTCATCCGCCGCAGGTGGTAGAGCAGGCCGCGGCTGTAGAGCGCCACGAGCTCCGCCTCCGCCGCCCGGTCGCCGGCCGCGATCCGGCGGGCGAGATCGGCGGCGATGGCGGCGTCGTCGCCGCTCACCGCCAGTCCCCCTGGAGCACGAAGGGAGCCCAGAAGTAGGGCTCGCGCCAGCGCCGCTCGGCGCGGATCGCGAGCTGGGCTTGGCGGAGGGCCGCCGCGGGCGAACGTCCCGCGGTCAGGAGGGCGCGGTAGAAGCGGGCCATCAGCTCCGCCGTGGCGCGGTCCTCGACCCGCCAGAGGCTCGCCACGACCCGCCGCGCCCCGGCATAGAAGAAGCCGCGGGTGAGCCCCACCAGCCCCTCGCCGCGGACCTCCCGGCCGAGCGCCGTCTCACAGCCGGAGAGGACCACGAGGTCGGCGCCGAGCTCAAGGTTGTAGATGTCCGGGAGGCCGAGGAAGCCCTCGCGCGGCTGGCCGTCCGCGCCGACCAGGGAGAGCACCAGGCCGGAGAGCCGCGGCTCCCGGGCGTCGATGACGCCGTGGGTGGCGAAGTGGACGGCGCGGTAGCGGGCGAGCCCCGGGGCGAGCGCGGTCTCCCGGCTAGCCTCGAAGTCGAGGGCGAGGAGGGCCTCCCCCGGAGGGACGAGGGCGGCGATCGACTCCGCCTCGCGCCGGGTCGCCGGCAGCCGGGCGAGGCCGGCGAAGTCGGCCTCGATTCCCCGGGGCGCCATCGGGGCCGGGCTCCCCGCCGCCGCGGCGACCCGGGCATCCTCGCGGGAGAACACCGGATCGGCCAGCACGGCGACCGCGAGCGGCGCCGCGCCACGGGCGGCGAGCTCCCGCCGCTGGACCGCGAGGACCGAGGCCGAGGGGAGGGAGACGACCTCGTGCCGGACGAGGAGAGGCGGGGGAAGCCCGCCCATGCCTCCGATACCGCCGTCCGGCGATGGGCCCGGCTCCGGCAGGGCGGCGAACGGGATGTATTCGAGGGCGCCGTCCGGCACGATCACCAGCCGCCGCTCGCCGTCGCGGAGCCGGTCGGCGACGGGCCCGAGGAGCAGCCGGCCGAGCTCGGCGACGGCGGCGTCCGCCTCCGGCCCGCCCTGCTGCTGGGTCCTGAGCCGGCCGTAGGCGGCGCGCGCCGCGGCCTCGATCCGCGCTCGCCCGGGCAGCTCGTAGCCGGTGACCGAGCCGGGCTCGACCGCCCAGAGGAAGCTCCGTTCCTCCCCGAGCGCGTACTCGAGGAGGAGGGTCCCGGGGTCGAGGAGGGCCTCGATCTCCGCCGCGTCCAGGGGACGGGGCTGGGTGAGGGAGGCGTAGCGCGGGCTCTTGGCGCGGATCTCGGCCTCCACCTCCTCGGCCGCCGCGAGCAGCCCCTGGAGCTCGCGCTCGGCGTCCGCCGGCTCCCGGCCGCGGCTGGAGCTGGCGAGCTCGACCCGGCGCCGGGCCTTGGCGCCCAGGCGCTGGGCCAGCTCCCGCTGGCGCCGCCGGAGATCCGGGTCGACCCCCTGGCGGACGTCGGCCCCGGCCTCCTGCAGCAGCTCGACCAGGGTGCGGCTCCGGGCCCGCTCGCCGACCACCAGCGCCGCCGCCGCGTGCCCGCGGCCCGGTTCCTGGCGATCGAGCTCCATCAAGAGGTCGATCTCGAGCTCGAACGCCTCCCGCTGGGTGGCGAGGAAGGCGGCGCGGAGCTCCGGGCTCCCCACGTCGGAGCGCAGCGACTCGACCAGAGCCACCGCCGCCGCCGCCCGGCGCCGCGCCTCGGGGGAGCGGCCGAGCCGGTGCTCGATCCGGGCGAGGGCGGTGAGCGTCGCCGCCTCGCCCGCCCGGTCCCCCACCGCGCGCCGGAGCGTGAGGGCCGACCCGAGGCTCGCGAGCGCCCGTTCCGGCTCTCCAGCGCCGGCCTGGGCCCGGCCCATCTGGTGGAGAACCGCGGCCTCGCGGCGCCGGTCGCCCACCGCGCGCACCCGCTCCAAGGCCTGGGACAGCTCGGCGAGAGCGGCTTTGGAGTCGCCCTGAGCGAGGCGCTCTTCGCCCAAGAGAGCGAGGGCCGTGGCCTCGGTACCGCGGTCGCCCACCACCCGGGCGAGGGCCAGGGCCCGCGCGTCGAGGTCCAGGGCGGCCTGCCCCTCGCCGGAACGCGCGCGGACGGCCCCCAGGCTCAGGAGGGTGATCGCCTCCCCCCGGCGGTCCCCCGTCGCCCGGCGCAGGTCCAAGGCCTGCTCGAGGTAGGAACGGGACCGTTCGAGGGCGCCGAGCCCCAGGTAGGTGATGCCGAGGTTGTGGAGCGCGCTCGCCTCCCGCAGGCGGTCGCCGAGCTCCCGGAAGAGGGCGAGCGCCGCGGCGTAGCGCGCCAGGGCCGGCCCGGCCTCCCCCAGCTCCCCGTGGACCACGGCGAGGTTGTTCAGGGCCTGGGCCTGCCCCTGCCGGTCGCCGGCCGAGGTGAAGACCGCGAGCGCCCGGCCGTAGGAGTCGAGGGCCTTCGCCGGTTCGCCCAAGCCGTCATAGATCCCGCCGATGCCGTTCTCGACCAGCGCCTCCCGGCCGGAGTCGCCGGCATCCCTAAAGATTCCGAGCGCCCGCTCGTAGCAGGGGAGCGCCACGGCGAGGTCCCCCAGCGAATGCTGGACCAGGCAGAGGTTGGCGAGCGCAGTGGCCTCCGCCATCCGGTCGCCCCGCGCCTGATCGAGGGCGACGGCCTGGCCGAGCGTCGCGAGC
>JAXDLD010000332.1:0-3112 GCA_034666805.1 Acidobacteriota bacterium | reverse complement strand
AACGAGCGGCGGCGCTGGGCCGGGCTCTGCCTGCTCTCGCTCGTCCTCCTGGCCGCGCTCGGGGGCGCGGCGCGGCTCTGCCGCTTCCGGCCGGTGACGGGCGGAGCGCTCCTCCTCGCCCTTCATGCCCTGGCCCAGGTCCTCTTCCTGCGGCCGCTCTACACCACCGACGCGGTGGTCCCCTATCTCGTCCCACCGCCGGCCCTCGCCTACCTGCCGCCGGCAGAGACCGTGGTCCACGGCTCCTTCACCTCGCTCTTCGGCCCCTCCGAGATCGACCGCGGCCCGTTCCCCGAGCCGCGCGCCCGCTGGCTCGAACGGCGGGCCTTCTACGAGCTCTACCCCATGACCGGGCCGATCTGGCGCCGGCGCTACGAGCTCAACGTCTCGCCGGAGGGGCTCGACTCCTTCCTCACACGCATGTCGCAGGGGGCGATCAAGGGTTCGAGCGATCCCCAGAGAGTCCGCCTCCTGGCCGCCTGGGGCGTCGGCCGGCTCCTCCTCGAACGGCCGCTGGCGCCCGACACCACGGGAGCGCGGCTTCTCGCCAGCCTCCCGAGCTTCGGCGGCGCCCTCTATATCTACGCGATCGAGGGGCGAGCGCCGGACCTCTACGTGGCCACCCGGGTCCTCGAGGCCCCGCACTTGAACGCCGCCTACCAGCTCCTGGCCGATCCCCGCTTCCATCCCGGCGAGGACGTGGTGCTCCCCGGCAGCCACCGCCTGCGGACTCTCCCCGGCGGCCGCATCCGGTCGGTCGCCCAGGGCCTGGAAGGGCTGGAGGTGGACGTCGAGGCCCCGGCGGGCGGGCACCTCGTCTTCCAGCGCTCGCATCTCCCCCTCTACCAGGCCGCCGTCGACGGCCTCCCGGCGCAGATCGAGATCGCCAACCTCCAGAGGATGGCGGTCGAGGTCCCCCCCGGCCGCCACCGGGTCCGCGTCTGGGTCGACCGCCGGCCCCTCGCCATGTCGCTCGTCGCCGCGGTGGTGGGGCTGTTCGCGGTGGGGTTGCTGGGATGGTGGGGAGGAAGGGGACGGTGAGCGGTGGATCTATCGTCATCCTGAGCGCCGGCGCGCTCGGGCGGACGGTAGATACCGCCCTTCCCTCCTCCGTAGACTCTCACGGAGGAACTTGCATGAAGATCGTGACTCTCGGCTGGCTTTTGCTTCTGCACCTGGGTCTCGGGCTGTCGGCCCAAGCCCAACCCCTGATCCCGCGCGCCCTGCTCCGCGTCCATGCGAGCTACGCCCAGTCTCGGCATGGGCTGCGCTTGATCGACGAAGACATCTTCGTCTCGACCGATCGTTCCGTCGAAGAGATCGAGAGCTTTGCGAGCAACACCAGCTCGCTGCCGCCCCCCTGGTTCCGCCAGAGCAAGACCGCAACCGGCTCCGCTCAAGACTTCGCGACCCTGGTGGCGGTCCTCGCGGACAACCAGGTCGGGCAGCAGACGGGCAATTGCTCGGTGCCGGTGACCGTCTCGCCCGACTCCGGGTGGTTCGAGATTACCTGGTACAGCCGCGGCCTGCGCAAGAACGTGATCGTGGCCCAGATCAACGGGTCGACTCCCCCCTGCCCGCCGGAAATCGCCAGGATCCTACACGGCATCGAGGTCTATGCCGCCGCCGCCGGAGCTTTCACGCAGTAGACCGCGGGGAAGAGGACAGGTTGGCGAGAGGTCCGCCAACCCACGGGATAGCATCGCTCGCGAGAGTGCTATCGTGCTCCCGTAGTCCTTGAAAGGAGACCCCATGGTGAAAGTGGCGCTGTTCGTGAGACTCGAAGCCAAACCCGGCAAGGAGGCGGAGGTCGAGAGCTTCCTCCATAGCGGTCTGCCGATCGTCGAGAGAGAGCCGGCGACGATCCTCTGGTTCGCCCTCCGCCTGGGGCCGTCGACCTTCGGCATCTTCGACGCCTTCCCCGACGACGCGGGCCGGCAGGCCCATCTCTCGGGCCAGGTCGCCGCCGCCCTCATGGCGAAAGCTCCAGAACTCCTGGCACAACCCCCGTCCATCGAAAAAGTCGACATCCTGGCCTCCAAGCTTCCCTGAAGGCGTTCGAGCCGGGCTAACCCGCCCCCCGCGCGGGTTCGCCCCTACTCTCCGCGCGTCGCTCTAGGGTAGGCTACCCCCTGGAGAAGGGAGGAGCCATGAGCCTGGTCGAAGGAGCCGTCCGATGCAGGCCAAGTAACCCGAGGCCGCCCGCATGATGCAGACGGCCCTGGCCGAGCAGCTCGGCTGCCGGCACCCGATCTTCTTGGCGCCGATGGCGGGCGGGGGCACGACCCCCGAGCTCGTCGCCGCGGTCTCCGAGGCCGGCGGGCTGGGCTTCCTCGCCGCCGCCTACCTGCAGCCCCCCCAGATCTTCGCCGCCGCGGAAGCCGTGCGGGCGCGGACCTTGCGGCCCTTCGGGATCAACCTCTTCGCCCCGGTCCCCCGTCCCGAGCCGCCGGCGGACGCCCGCCACGCCCTCGCGCGCCTGGCGCCCTATCACGCCGAGCTGGGGCTGCCGGAGCCGGCGGTCCCGGAGCGAGCGGTCTTCCAGTTCGACGAGCAGTTGGCGGCCTGCCTCGAATGCGGCGCGGCCGTCTTGAGCTTCACCTTCGGCATTTTGCCCGCGGACGCCATGGCAAATGCGCGGGCACGCGGCATGTTCCTCCTCGGGACGGCGACGACGGTCGAGGAGGCGATCCGGCTGGAGGCGGCCGGGGTCGACGCCGTCGTGGTGCAGGGGAGCGAGGCGGGAGCGCACCGGGGCACCTTCGCCGCCAGCTTCGAGGCCTCGATGGTGGGGACCATCGCCCTCGTGCCGCAGGCGGTCGACGCCGTGCGGGTGCCGGTGGTCGCCTCGGGCGGGATCATGGACGGCCGCGGTATCGCGGCGGCCCTGGCCCTCGGGGCGAGCGCCATCCAGATGGGCACCGCCTTCCTGACCGCGGACGAAGCGGGGATCCCCGAAGCGTACAAGGCGGCGATCCTCGCGGCGCGCGAAGACGAGACCCGCGTCACCCGGGCCTTCTCCGGCCGCCCGGCCCGGGGCATCGTCAACCGCTTCATGGCAGAGGTGGAGGGCGACGGCGCGCCGGACGCCATCCTCCCCAACCCGATCCAG
>JAXDLD010000331.1:0-5451 GCA_034666805.1 Acidobacteriota bacterium | reverse complement strand
GTCGGCGGCGGCAGGCTCCTTGTAGACCTTGTAGTAGTAGTACTTGGCATCCTCCTTGCCCACCTGGATGGGGATGCCCCACTTGCTGCGCACGGTCTTGGGATCGAGGCGCACCGCGAGGTTCTTCTCCATCTTCTCGAGCCGGTATTCGCGCCCCTCCTCGTCCTTCTGCCACTTGACGTCCGCCGCTGGCGTCTTCGCCGTGGCGGCGGCGGCCGGCTTGGTTGCGGGAGGGCGCGCGGCCTGCGCGACCGGGACGCCGGCGGCGGACGAGAGCGCGCCGAAGAGGGCGGCGGCGAGCAGGGCCCGCAGGGGCGGGCGGCTCGCGAACGGTCGAATCGACATGGGGAAAGCTCCTTTGGTCATGGTACCGGCCGGACTGCGCCCAGCAAAAAACGGACCATGGTATTTCAGATCTCGTCCACGAACGCGGGCTTGAGGCGGGAGAACAGCCAGAAACCAGCGGATAGTAGCACGGCGGCCGCGGCGACCAGGACCCCGGTCCCTCCCGTCGGGGCCGCCCCCAGGAGGGCCTGACGGTAGAGCCCCACCAGGGCGGTGAGAGGATTGGCCCGGATCCAGGGGAGGAAGCGGGAGGGCACGGACTCGATCGGGTAGACGATCGGCGTCAGGTAGAACCAGCCCGTGAACACCATCCCCAGGAGCTGCGCGGTGTCGCGGAAGAAGACGTGGACCGAGCCCAGCAGCAGGCCTAAGCCCACGGTCAAGGCGATCTGGAGGGGGAGGGCGAGGAAGAGGAACGGCAGCCCGCGCCAGCTGAGGTCCCCCAGGACGGCCACCACCCCGAGGAAGATCACGGCGGCGATCGCCTCGTGCAGCAGGGCCGCCAGCACCACCGCCAGGACCAGGATCTCCGCCGGGAAGCGCAGCTTCTTGACCAGGCTGGCGTTGTCGGTGACCGCCGTCGAGGACCGCAGCACCCCCTCCTGCAGCGCCATCCAGGGCAGGAGACCGCTGAAGAGGAAGACGGAGAAGTGATGGGTGGGACCGCCCGCCAGGCGGACCCGCATCACGGTCGAGAAGACGAAGGTGAAGAGGACGAGCATCCAGAGCGGCTGGACGAAGGACCAGACGAAGCCCAGGAGAGAACCGGCGTAACGGCCCTGAAAATCGCGCTTGACGAGCTCCCGGAGGAGGAAGAGGTGGTGCCGGACGTCGTTCATGCCTGGAACGGTATACGTTTCGCCCTCAACTTGACACTCTCCCGTGGCGAGGGTAGTATTTTGGCCACCTCGCTATGCCATTCTGACATAGGGGTATCGAAGCTGCGCCACAATGGCTACTGTAGAGAAGATTCGCCAAGTGGAGTTGGTAGGGCGTAAGATCCGCCAACTCCGTAAGGAGCGCAAGCTGACTCAGGTGGAGCTCTCCGCCCGTCTCGGTATCCAGCAGTCCGATCTCTCCCGCATGGAGCAGGGGGAGTATCGGGTCAGCCTGGACACTCTCTTCCGCATCCTCGCCGAGTTCAAGATGAGCATCGGCGAGTTCTTCGACGAGGTCGCCCGGGAGTCGATGACGCCCCGCGACCTCCAGATCATCCGCGCGTTCCAACGGCTCGACGACGAAGCTCAACGCGAGGTCGAGGAGTTCCTGGAGTTCAAGCAGGCCCAGAGGGTGGCCCGCGAGAAGGAGCAATCCGATCCGGCTCAGTAAAGGGTGGTGCACATGGCAGAGCAGGATCCGGCTGTTTTCGATGAGTTGAGACGAAGAGGCAGAGAGGCGGTCAAGGAGGGGCGGCTCGAGGAGGCTCTCGCGCTCTACGACGAGGCCCTCGCCTGGGCTCGCTCCCAGGCCGACGCGCGGCTCATCGACCGCGCCTTCTGCGGCCGTACCTCGGTCGCCATCGAGCTCGGCGAGGTGGAGGGGCCGCTCGCCGAGCTGCGCCAGGTCCTGGTGCGCAACAACGATCCCGAGAACTGCTTCCTGGCGGCCTACAACCTGGGCCGCGCCTACGAGCTCGGCAAGGCGAACAAGAAGGCCCTGTTCTACGCCCGGATCGCCCGCGACCGCGCCGAGGCGATCGGCTACCGCGAATGGATCGCCTCGGCCCACAACCTCATCGGCAACATGCTCTTGGCCGAGAGCTTCTTCGAGGAGTCCTGCGGGGAGTACGAAGAGGCCCTGCGCCAGCTGCCCCCGGAGCCGAGCGTCCGCCGCGCCCTGATCTTCGACAACCTCGGCTACTCCTACTTCGTCCAGAACCGCCGGAAAGAAGGGCTCTCCCTGCTCTACCAGAGCCTGCGGATGCTGCGCCGTTTCGGCGCCAGCCGTTACGAGATCTTCCCGCGCCTGTCGCTGTGCTTCGCCTACCTGGAGATCGGCCGCTACGACCGGGCGATGCGCTACGGGCGCCGCGCCCTCCGCGCCGCCGAGACCCTCCAGGACTCCGAGTCGATCAAGAACGCGCTCTACCTCCTGGGCGAGACCGCCAACCTGTCGAGCAATCCGTCCAAGGCCGAGCTGTACTTCCGGCGTTTGCAGAGGGAGTACTATCCCGGGGCCGACTACCTCCCCGATTTCCTGCTGGCGATTGACGTCCGCAAACTGATTCATATAAAGGCCTGATGCCATGCGCATACGCACCTGTTTTGCCGCCGCTATCGCTTGCAGCCTCGCCCTTGCCGGCTCCGCCATGGGGGCGGACCGCCAGGCCGCCCTGGGCGACTCCGGGGAGGTCTATTTCGTCCGCACCGGCACCTATGGGGACCTCTTCCCCGGCGGTACCGACGCGGCGCCCGAGAACTCGGTCCTGGCCCTGGACGTCGTCCGCAAGGATCAACCCGCCCAGCGCCTCCTGGTGCCCGGTACCGAGGGGGCGGATGTCGAGTCCTCCCCGTTCGAGCTTTACGAGGCGACCTCCGGCGCTCTCTTCATGGTCTGGCAGGCTCAGGTCAGCACGATCCACCCGGTCCTCAACCTGAGCAGCTACAAGGATGGGGCCTGGAGCCCGGTGATCCAGGTCACCGGCAACCCGTTCGCCCGCAAGGGCTCGCCGCAGATCGCCATCACCCGCGACACCTACGACGTCCAGGACGCGACCGACGGGACCTACTCGACCGGCCATCGCACGACCCTCCACCTGATCTGGTGGGAGGAGACCGCGAACGGCGCCGGCAACGTCCTCTATGCTCCCATCCTGCTCCTGGACGGCAACTACGTCGGCTCTTTTAAGACCTTCACCTTGAACAGCTTCCTCTCGGGCCAGGCCCCCTCCGGGGTGACCGGCGCCGCGGCGGAGCTCTTCCGCGCGCCCCGCATCCAGTCGGGCGCGAGCGCCCGGAGCGTCGTCGTCGGCTTCGCCGATCCGGCCTCCCAGCGCCTGGTGACTCTCGAGATCTCGATGCTGCCGGGTGAGCTGGTCAGCATCTCCGACTATCTGCGGGCCCACATCATCGAGTCGGGTGCCAAGTACCTGCCCAAGAACGTCAAGGGGCTGGGTGACGACGCCCACGACTTCGTGCTCGGCTCGGGCGCCCGGCTCCATCCTGGCGTGCTGTCCTACATGGCCGACCAGATCCGCGCCCACATCATCGAGTCGGGCTCCAAGGCGACGGGGCTGGGTCCGCTCAAGCCTCTTTCCGAGGACTTACGGGCGCACATCATCGAGAGCGGCGCGACCATGGTCGGGAGCCGGATCGACAATGTCACCGCCAAGTCCGACTCCACCGCCTTCTCTCCCATCGTCGAGCAGATCCCGACGCCCGACGGGACCGCCGGCCCTGAGCACATGTTCCAGGTCAACGTCACTTCGAGCCGCCCGATCCCGCGCACCGGCTCGGCACCCAACTCGGTCTTCGTCTCGCTGGACGGCGGGGAATCGATCGTGAGCTGGGACCTGCAGAACGAGGTCCGCTACCGCGAGAGCACCGACCTGGGCTGGGGCCCGATCAAGATCCTCACCCTGGACAACACGCTCGACCTCGACCGCGCGCACGCGATCCTCGATCAGCGCGTCCGCGACCGCTAGGAAGTCCGTAAGCGAAGGCCTGTCGTCCGGGGAAACCGCCCTGGATCTGCGGACGACAGGCCATCGTTCCGAGAAATCGCCCCGGCCGAGGAGCACCCCGAGCCGCGGGAGGTCGCCGGCTGCGAGCGCGGCTCCGGCCTCCGCCGCCTCGCTGCCTGGCGCAGCATGATGTAAGCTGGAGGGCGGAGAACCGGCCATGCTTTACAAGGTACCGCTCATCTTGTCACCGCAACCTGAAGGGGGGTTCACCGTGACCTCTCCTCTCTTCCCCGAGTTGGTCACCGAAGGGGACACCGCAAGCGAGGCCCTGGAGAATGTCCAGGACGCCCTCGCCGCCGTCATCGAGACCTATCAGGATCTGGGGCGGCCGCTGCCCGCCGGCACGCGAGGGAATCACTCTGGATCTGACAGGTTTGCCGCGGTGGCGCACACGACTGGAGCGGAGCAGCTCTATTTACGGGCGGTTGAGATCTCAACCGCGGCGGAGCAGAACCGTTTTGGGCGCGAGCAGATCCGCAACGCGGCGGAGCAGAGGTCAACCGCCGCGGAATGGAACTGCACCGCTCCGGCTAAGAACCGTTCCGCCGCGGATCAGAACTGCACCGCTCCCAACAAGAACCGTTCCGCCGCAGAATAGAGCTGCACCGCTCCAAACAGGAACCGTTCCGCCGCAGAATAGAACGTCACCGCTCCAAACAAGAACGATTCCGCCGCAAATCAGAACGTCACCGCCGCAAAAGCGTAGGCGCCCGCTGCGGTGAAGATCTCGCCGCCGGCAATCAGGAACCGCCCCTCACAGGGGGGAGGGACCCACCCGCCCTGGGAGCGGCTACCTAAATTACGGCTCCGCCCCCGAGGACGCTGAGCGGCTCCGCGGTGGGGCGCGCGTCGAGGACCACCCCACCCGCCTTCTCCAGTTGCTCCCGGACCTCGGCTCTTCGCCCGGGCGGGCAGAGGACGGCCAGGCAGCCGCCGCCGCCGGCCCCGCACGCCTTGCCTCCCCAGGCTCCCGCCGCGAGGGCCGCGGCCAGGAGGTCTTCTAAGACCGGAGTGGAGATGCCTTCCGCGAGCTGGCGGCGGTAGCCCCACTCCCGGCCGAGGAGCACCCCGAGCCGCGGGAGGTCGCCGGCTTCGAGCGCAGTTCCGGCCTCCGCCGCCACCTCCGCCAGCCCGGCGAAGAGCCGGGTGATCTCGGCCTCCCCGTCGAGCCGGCGGCGGACTACCTGCCAGTTCTTGCCCGCCGAGAAGTGGCTCTGCCCGGAGTAGACGACGAGGAGGCTCGCCGCGAGAGCGTCCAGATCCGCGTCGATCCGGCGCACCTCTTCTCCACCCGGCTGATGCAGGATCTCCAGGGCACCCCCCAGGAGCGCCGGATAGTGGTCCTGGACGCCGGTGGGCAGGCCCATGAGGCGCGCCTCCAGGTCGCGGGCGAGGTGGGCCCGGGCGCGCGGAGATGAGCGCTC
>JAXDLD010000330.1:0-14536 GCA_034666805.1 Acidobacteriota bacterium | reverse complement strand
GCTCCGCCGCCAAAGCAGCATCCATATCGCCTTGACCCAGCGCCGCCATGCCGAGAATGATCAAGGCATAGCCCAGGTCTCGTTCCCGTTCCGGCGGCAGCTTGCGCCAGATCCTGACGCTTGCGGTCAGCAAGGAACGAGCCTGATCGTACTCTCCCTGCAGAAAGGCGAGCCCGCCTGCCGCGTAGAGCGCCTTTGCTCGCGACTCGCTCAAATCCCCCAGCGCCTGTTCCAGCCAGATGCGGCCTTCGCTGAATTCCGCCCGGAAGTTCCAAAACCAGAACAGGTTGCCGGCCAACCGCGAACCCAGCTCGCGATCGCCGTGATCCGAGAAGCACCATTCGAGAGCGCTCTGGAAATTCGCCCTTTCGAGATCCAGCAGGTTCAGCCACCGTTCCCGTTCACCCGTCTTCAGCCCGCGATCCGCATCCTGGACCAGCCTTGCGTACTCTTGTGCATGCCTCCTTCGGAAAGCGGCTTCCCCTTCGCGCTCGCGCAGGCGCTCCAGAGCGTACTCTCGGATCACTTCGGCCATTCGGAAACGGACTCCGGCGGCGGTCGTGCCATGCTCCTTCTGGAGCAGGCTCCTGTCGGACAGGAGCTCCAAGGCTTCCCGCAGATCTCCGGAGAGACCTTCTCCACAAACCTCGTAAGCGGCTTCTGGCGTGAACGACTCCGAAAAGATCGCAAGCCTCCGAAGGAGAGCCTGTTCGGTGGAGGGCAGGAGATCGTAGCTCCAACCGATCGAGACGTGCATGGCCTTTTCGAGCTCATTGAGGCCGCCGGGCTTGCCCCCAAAATAAAGATCCAGCAGTTCCAGGATCTCCGCCGGCTCGTGGCGACGAAGCTGAGAGGCGGCCAGAAGGATGGCCTGCGCCAACCCCTCGAGCTTCCAACAGATCTGGGCGACCTGGTGAAGATACTTGTCCAGGTCGAGATCGGGCCGCTTCTGGAAGGCTCTTGCCCGGAACAGCTCGATGGCGTCCGATTTTCGCGCGAGCTTCTTCGTCACCTTTTTCCCGGCAGGCGGCAAAGACAGGGGCGGGATTGGGAAACTGTGCATATCCCCCAAGTCGGAGAGAGCCCAGCGGCTCGTTACCAGGATCTTCAACCCGGGGCACTGGTTTGCCAGCTCACCAAGATATCTCCCCGCCGAGCTCAGATGCTCGAACTTGTCCAAAACCAACAGAAGGTGTTTCGGCTTGAGGTACTCCGTAAGGCTCTTCTCGATCGCGACCCCCTCCACTTCGCGAGCTCCGACACACCGGGCGATCTCCGCCGGAACCCGGGCTGCCATCCGAAACGGCTCGAGCTCGACGAACACCATGTCATCCTTGAAGCTGCCGCGGAGCCGCTTTGCGACCTCCCAGGCCAGCCGCGTCTTCCCGGTTCCCCCCTGGCCGTAGAGCACGAGGATTTTGACGGACTCTCTGCCCAGGAGCTTCTCAATCCCTTCGATCTCCGACCTCCGGCCGACGAAGGGAATCTCAAGGTCGAGGTAGGAACGCGAGCCGCCCTCGGGCGGAAAGACTGACGTCAATTTCGATAGGATCTTCTTGGCGAGACTTTCCGGAGGCGTTCCTTGGGTGAGATCGTCGAAGTAGAGCCCCGGGTCCAGGCCCTTCAAAGGGGTAGGGTCGAAGCGAACGGGCAGGAGGACACCCGGATCCTGGATGTATCTGGACAGGATGATGCTGAACTCATACTGCGTGTACTTCTTCTCCGCGTAATGCCGGGAGACGAACACGAGGCAGTAACAAGCCTTATTAAGGAACACGTCGAACAGCTCGATCCCGAGGTGAGTGCCCAGGAAATCCTGAGATCTGTCGAAGAAGACCAGGGCGTCATTCTGCCGGAGGACTTCAGCGACTCGCGCCACATACGCCTCGTCCTCACGGGCATAGGAGATCGCGATGTGGTACTCGAAGGGACTGGGAGGGGCCGCCAACGCCATTCATGCACCTCTTGCTGAATTCTAGAGGAGGGTGCCGTGAGTGTCAAAGTGAGAAATCTAAAATAGGCTAAGAATCGCACTCCCGGTGCGCCGCACTGGCTGGCATTGACTCCGGGCCGGAACCCTCCCTCCTACCCCACCCGGCCAGCTTCTTGCAAACGCCTCCCACGCTCCATTCCCGGAGCCTCATCAGGGGGAGGAACCATGCTCGAAGACATCGATCTGCGCCAGCTCGCGGAGCTCACCGGCCCGGAGCGGGCGTTCGTCTCTCTCTATCTCTCGGGGCCCGAGGCCCTGCAGTCGCTCGACAACCGGATCGCCAAGGTCCGCGGCCTGCTCTCGGGCGAGCCGGCCGAGGTCGAGCACTTCGAGGAGAACCTGGAGCGCATCAAGGCCTGGCTTTCAGGGTACAAGTTCGGCTCGGAGTCGATCTGCGTCTTCTCCTGCTGGGCGCTCGACTACCTTGAGCACTTCCCGCTCGACGTCAAGGTGCCGGACGTGCTGTGGGTCGACTCCTCCCCCTACATCCGGCCGCTCGCCGAACGCAAGGCCGAGTACGAGAGGTTCGTCGTCGTCGCCGCCGACAACAAGGACACCCGGATCTATCTCGTCACCTCCGAGGTCCTCCCCGAGGAGCACGAGGCGCGGGTCAAGGGGGACATCAAGAATCACGTCAAGAAGGGGGGCTGGTCGCAGAAGCGCTATGCCCGGCGGCGGAGCAACGAGCTCCTCCATTACGCCAAGGAGGTGGCGGAGGTCCTGGCCGAAATGGAGCAGAAGGAGGGCTTCGCGCGCATCCTCCTCCTGGGCTCGCAGGAGACGATCGCCGAGATCAAGGGCGCCCTCCCCACGGCCCTGGCCGAGAAGGTGGTGGGCGAGAAGCCGGTCGACCTGGGAGCCGGGACCGAGCAGGTCTTCGACGAGGCCTTCGACCTCTATTTCGCCGAGGAGCGGGCTTCGGAAGAGCGGCTGTGGGAGCGCATCAAGGGCGAGTACATGCGGGGCGGCCTGGCCGTGGCCGGCCCGGAGGACGTGCTCGAAGCCGCCCAGTACGGCCGGGTGGAGTCGATGATCGTCACCCGCGACGCCAAGATCGCCGGCACCCAGTGCCGGGACTGCGAGGAGCTTTCGGCCGGCGAGCGGACCCGCTGCCCGGAGTGCAAGTCGGAGTCGGTCTTCAAGGTCGACCTCGTCAACGAGCTGGCCCAGATCCTCGCCTTGACCGGCGCCGTGGCCGAGTTCGCCGACCCGCTCCCGGGGCTCTCGGAGGTCGGGGACGTGGCGGCGCTCCTGCGGTACTGAGAGGAGATCGTCCAACCATCCATGGGACACTCTTGAAGATGAGTAAGAAACGCATCCGTGACATCGGAGCTGAGATCCTGGACGGTATCCGCGAGATCAAGAGCGGTCAGGTCGGCCGTGTCGTTACGTTTCCATCCGTTGCCGAAACGCGCGCTCGCGTGGGACTGTCGCAGACGGAGTTCGCTCGCCTGCTCGGAGTCTCGGTCCGCACGTTGCAGGAGTGGGAGCAGGGGCGGCGGTCTCCCTCTGGACCGGCACGTATGCTCCTGGCCATCGCGTACAAGAACCCGCGCGCACTCCTGGAAGCCGCGGTTTAGCCTGGGACGCGACCGCTG
The DNA here is from genome assembly GCA_034666805.1 of Acidobacteriota bacterium. Taxonomy (GTDB): domain Bacteria; phylum Acidobacteriota; class Thermoanaerobaculia; order Multivoradales; family UBA5704; genus DASQPA01. The sequence goes on along the minus strand of JAXDLD010000330.1, from coordinate 10,945 downwards.
GGAGCGCCGGCGTCCTCGTCGGCCGCGGTCTCCCGCCTGTCGGCGGGAAGGCCGGGCGGGCGGTGGGACCTCAAGGCGTTGTCGAGGGGCACACGATTTATTGTCCGCACCGACGTCTCGCGGCCTCCTTCAATTGCGCAACGTGATTGCGGCTGAGCGGTGGCCTCGGCGTCAGCCACTGCCAGGAAGATCGGCGGGTGTCGAGTCTCGGGCGGCGGCCTGCCCATGCCCTCATGCGACTTCAAAGGCGAGCCTCGCGTCCTCACCTCCCTCCGCGCTCCTTGCGGCTCTCCCCTTTGTGTTCCCACCGGAGCCCGCAGTGTATCCAACGCGGCCCCCAGCGTTCGTACGGACACCCCCTTGTGTTCCAACTGGCATCCCTTGTGTTCCAATTGTCTCTCCAGCGTCTCCACCTGGACTTCCAGCGTTCCCACCGCGACTTCTTGTGTGTCCAATGGGACTTCCAGCGTTCCAAGTGGACTTTCCAGCGTTCCAACTCGGTCTCCTAGCGTTCCATCCTGGACTTCTAGCGTTCCAATCTGCGTTTCCAGCGTTCCAACTTTGACTTCCAGCGTTCCAAACCAGCTCCGGGAACACTCAAGGTCCCATTGGAGGCGGTCCAATCGTGCCTGGAAACGCTGGAGACGTTCCTAGGAACACTGGAGAGAGATCTTGGAACACTACGGACCATCCTGGAGACGCTAGGGCCGAGCGTAGGAACTCTGGGGAAGAGTCCAGAGAGGTTTCGGGCCGGCGTGGAAACGCTGGAGAGAGTCGTGGAGACGCTCTGGAGGTGCCCGGAGGCTCCGGAAGAGCAGACGGAAACGCTGGCGTTCCCATTGGAAGCTTCGCGGTCGGGTGTCGAAACGCTCCCAGCCCCGCCGGAGATAAATCTCCGGGCTGGGAGCTACGCCGGCTGAAGCCGGCTTCGAAGCCCCCACCGGACCGCCAGCGCGAAGCCGGATTTATCCAGCGGAGCAATCCTCGTCGAGGATCGTCCGGATCACCCGGGCGTTGCCCGCCAGGTGCTGGCGGAAGATCATGTCGGTGTGGGGGCCGTATCCCGGGTGGATCGCGAGCTTCCCCGTCGTCGCGCCGGCCCAGAGGGCGCGCCGGGCATCGACTTCGGGGCCAGCGAGGTCCTCCGAGGTGACGAGGTGGAGGTCGGCGTCGATCGTCCCCGAATTGTCGGTCTGGCGGAGAAAGCGGACGTAGCTCTCCATCTTGTGGACGAGGACCCCGTGGACCGCCTCGTCGGTGACGTAGCGGGCGAAGTCGGGGTGGGCCGCGATGTAGGAGGAGAAGTAGTCGAGGTTCAACCGGACCTCGCGCCGCACCGCCTCCGGCGAGGCGCTCTCGCCGCCGACGAGCTTGAAGGAGTCGAGGAGGAGGATGTGGGCGACCCGCCGGCCGCGCGCCGCCAGGTGCTTCGCCAGCTCGAAGGCCAGGTTGCCGCCGGCCGAGTAGCCGAAGAGGACGTAGGGCCCCTCCGGCTGGATCTCGGCCAGGACATCGGCGTAGACGTCGAGCCGGTCGTCCCCCTCGACGAAGTCGAGACCGTAGAAGGCGTGATCGGGCAGATGGCCTGCAAGCTCCTTGAAGGCCACCCCGTAGCCGAGGAGCGGCGGGAGGGCGAAGACCTTCCGTTCGCTCTCGCGGTTGAGGAGCACCACCCCGGCCCGCGGGTGGCGCTCCTTCTCGCCGTCGGCCCCGCCCAGCCAGGCGGCCAGGCCGCGCAGGGTCGGGGTGCGGAAGACCTGGAGGAGCGGCATCTCCAGCCCCAGCCGGCGGTGGATCTCGGCGATCACCTGGGTCGCCTTGAGGCTGTGGCCGCCAAGCTCGAAGAAGTCCTCCTCCATGCCGATCGGCGCCCGCCCGAGGACCGCCTCCCAGATGCCGGCGAGCTGCCGCTCGAGCTCCGTCCCCGGCGGCACGTAGGCGACCGCCGAACGGAGAGCGGCACCCGAGATCCCGGAGAGTGCCCGCCGGTCGACCTTGCCGCTGGGGGTGAGGGGCAGCTCCGCGACCGGCACGAAGCGGCTGGGGAGCATGTACTCGGGGAGCGAGCGGCCGAGGTGCGCCCGCAGGTCGGCGACTCCGGGCAGATCGGCGGGAGCGGCGAAAAGGAGATAGGCGACGAGCTCCACCCCACCCTCCTCGCGCTCGGCGACGACGCAGGCGGCGGCGATCGCCGGGTGCGCGAGGAGGGCGTGCTCGACCTCGCCCGGCTCGATGCGGAAGCCGCGGACCTTGACCTGGGCGTCCCGCCGGCCGAGAAACTCGATGTCGCCTTCCGAGGTCCAGCGGCAGAGGTCGCCGGTCCGGTAGAGGCGCTCCCCTTCGCCATAGGAATGGGGCACGAAACGCTCGGCGGTGAGGGCCGGGTTGCCGAGGTAGCCCTCCGCCAGGTGGGCGCCGGCCAAGAACAGCTCGCCGTTCACTCCGATCGGCACCGGCTGGAAGGCGGGGCTCAGGAGGTAGGCGCCGCAGTTGGCGAGCGGCCGGCCGATGGGCGGCAGCTCGGGCAGAGGGCCTCCCCCACCTCGTCCACCGCTCAGGGTATAGCTGGTCACCACGTGGGTCTCGGAGGGGCCGTACTGATTGTGGAGTTGGACCTCCGGCCGGGCGAGGAGGAACTGCCGCGGCTCCCGGCTGAGGACGAGCTGCTCGCCGGAGGTGGCGAGGTGGCGGAGCGCCGGGAGGTCCGGGATACCCGGCTGGGAGAAGAGGAGCTGGAGGGCGGAGAAGGGCAGGGTCAGAAGCTCGATCCCCTGGGTCCGGAGGAAGGCGGCGAGCCGCCAGGGGTCGAGCCGCGAGGTATCGTCCAGGACGTGCAGGGTGCCGCCGGAGGTAACGCCGAAGAGCATCTCCTGGACCGAGACGTCGAAGCTCAGGGCGGCGTACTGGGCGAGGTGGAGCCCAGGGCCCATCTCCCGCCCCTGCCAGGCCACGAGGTTCGCCAGGCAGCGCCGGGTCCCCGCGACCCCCTTGGGCCGGCCGGTCGAGCCGGAGGTGTAGATGATGTAGCCGAGGGTCCCTGGCGTCATCGGCAGGTCCTCGACGGCATCGGAGTCGCTGGAATCGCCGAAATCAGCCTCGCCGAGCACCACCCGCGCTCCGCTGTCGGCGAGGAGGAAGGCGAGCCGATCAGGCGGATAGCCGGGGTCGAGGGGAAGGTAGGCGCCCCCCGCTTCGATGATCGCCATGAGGCTCACCAGCACCCGCTCCGAGCGGTCGAGGCGGACTCCCACCGGCTCGCCCGGCCGTATCCTTCCGGCCAGCCGGCGGGCCAGAAGCCGGGCCCGCCGGGAGAGCTCGGCGAAGCTCAGGTGCCGGTCCTCGGAGACGACGGCGATCCGCTCCGGCCGGTCGGCCACCCGGGCCGCGAAGAGGGGGCCCAAGTCGGGGACCTCCGCGCTCGCGCCGCGGGCGAAGTCCGCGGTCACCTGCCGCTCCTCGGCCGGCGGCAGCAGCCGGATCTCGCCCAGCCGCCGGCCGGAATCGGCGAGGACGCTCTCCGCCAGCACCGCGAGCTGCGCCGCCATCCGCTCGATCCGCCCCGGCAAGAAGAGATCGGTCGCGAACTCCAACCCTACCCGCAGCCCGGCCTCTCCCCCGCTCTCCTGGCCGAGGTGGGCGAAGTGGAAGGAGAGGTCGAACTTGCTGGCGACCGTGGGGACAGAGAAGCCGGCGGGCGTGAGGCCCTGGAGGTCGAGGGCCAGGGGGGCGGTGTTCTGGAGCACGACGAGGACGTCGAAGAGCGCCGAGCGGCTGGTGTCCCGGGCGAGGGGCAGCTCCTCGACCAGCCGGTCGAAGGGGTAGAGCTGATGCTCGTAGGCTTCGAGGGTGGTGCGCTTGACGCTGTCGAGGAGCGCGGTCCAGGGGGCGTCGCTTTCCACCCGGTCGCGGAGGGCGAGGGTGTTGGTGTAGAAACCGATCTGGTCCTCGAGGTCGGCGTGGAAACGGCCGGCGATGGGCGAGCCGACGAGGATCTCCTCCTGGCCCGTGTGGCGGTGGAGGAGGGTCTTGACGAGGGCGACGAGGACCATGAAGAGGCTCCCCCCCCGCTCGCGGGCCAGGCGGTTAAGCCCCGCGGTCACCGCGCTGTCCAGGAACAGCCCGCGATGCGCCCCGGCGAAGCTCTGGACCGGGGGCCTGGGGAAATCGGTCGGCAGGTCGAGGGCGGGCAGGGGGCCGGCCAGCTTCTCCAGCCAGTAGGCGCGGCGCCCGGCCGCCTCGTCCACCTGCCGGTTGTGCCAGGCGCTGTAGTCCCGGTACTGGATGCGGAGCGGCGGGAGCGGCGGCTCGGCCCCCGCCCGGTAGGCGTTGTAGAGGACCGAGAGCTCGCGCACCAGGACCCCCATCGACCAGCCGTCGCTCACGATGTGATGGAGGATCAGGGCGAGGATGGTGCGGCGCTCGCCGAGCCGGAGGAGGCTCACCCGCAGGAGCGGCCCGGCGGCGAGGTCGAAGGGGCGCCCGGCCTCTCCCAGGAGGTGCTCGCGGGCGGCGGCTTCCGGGTCGGCGGCGGGTCGGAGGTCGGCCCGCGAGAGCTCGAAATCGAGCTCGGGCCGGACCACCTGGCGGGGCTCCCCGCCGGCCTGGACGAAGAGGGTGCGGAGCGACTCGTGCCGGGCGACTAGGTGGCGGAGCGCGAGGAGCAGGGCGGTCTCGTCGAGGTCGCCTTCGAGGCAGATCACCTCCAGGGAGTTGTAGGCGAGCGGGTCCTCCTCGATCTGGTGCAGGATCCACAGCCGCCGCTGGGAGTGGGAGAGGGCGTAGAACTCGGCGTCGGGGATCGGTTCGATGCCGCCCATGCCGCCGGAGCCGCCGGAGACGCCAGAGCCGCTGGAGAGCCCGGACATCCCGGAAAGCGCCGCGCTCAACCCGCGGAGGGTGGGGTTCCTGAACATCTCGCGGAGAGGGAGCCTTACCCCCAGGGTCCGCTCCACCCGCGACACCACCTGGGTCGCCTTCAGGCTGTGGCCGCCGAGGTCGAAGAAGTTGTCGCCCCGCCCCACCCGCTCGCGGCCCAGCACCTCTTTCCAGATCCCGGCCAGGGCCCGTTCGAGGTCGCCCTCCGGCGCCTCGTAGGCGGCCCCCGCCGCGGCCGCGATCTCCTCCGGGTCGGGCAGGGCCCTCCGGTCGACCTTGCCGTTGAGGCTCAAGGGGAGCGCGGGGAGGAAGACGAAGTAGGACGGGATCATGAAGTCGGGGAGGCCCACCGCCAGCTCCTCGCGGAGGCGGGCCGTTTCCACCCGGTCCCGGGTAACGACATACGCGGCGAGGCAGCGGTCGCCCTGGGCGTCCCGGCGGTCGATCACCGCCACGTCGGCGACCTCGGGCAGCCGGCGGATGCGCTCCTCGATCTCCCCCAGCTCGACGCGGTTGCCGCGGATCTTCACCTGCCGGTCGACCCGGCCGAGAAGGAGGAGGTTGCCGTCCGGCAGCCACTTGGCGCGGTCGCCCGTGCGGTAGAGCCGCTCCCCCGGCCGGAAGGGGTGGTCGACGAACTTGGCGGCGGTCTGCTCCGGGTCGTTCCAGTAGCCCAGGGCGAGGCCGTCGCCGGAGACGCAAAGCTCGCCCACGACCCCCACCGGTTTCAGCTCGCCGGCGCTGTCGATTACGTAGATCCGGGTGTTGTCGATCGGCTTGCCGATGGTCACCGGCGGCCCCTCCACCCGGGCCACGGTGCAGCCGATGGTCGCCTCGGTCGGCCCATACTCGTTGTAGATCCGCATCCCGGGGTGGAGGCGCCTTAGGGTCTCGACCTGCTCGGGGGTCAGCTCCTCGCCGCCGACGATGACCGAACGGATCGCCGTCTCCCGGATCTCCAGACCGCGGAGGACCGAGACGTGGGCGGGGGTGAGCTTGACCGCGTCGATCGCCGGGAGCGCCGAGGTCGCCGGGCCGGAGCCGAAGATGCGGGCGAGCAGGCGGTCGACGTCGTCGTTCCTAAAGGTATGGACGGTGCGGCCGCCCAGGAGCGGGCAGACGATGCTCGTCAGGGTCAAGTCGAAGGCCGGCGAGGTGAAGAGCGCCATGTTGCCCGGCACGTCGGCGAAGTAGTAGCGGCAGGCCCACTGGACGTAGTTGTGGAGGCTCCGGTGGGTGACGGCGACCCCCTTCGGCCGGCCGGTGGTGCCCGAGGTGAAGAGGATGTAGGCCGGGTCCTCGCCCCGGCCCGCGAGCGGGAGGGGCGCCACGGGTTGCGCGTCCAGCCGGTCGCGCCCGTACTGCCGGCGATGCCGCTCCTGCCGCGCGGCGACCGGACGGGCGGAGCGGTCGACTTCGAGGACGACGTCGTAGCGGAAGCGGGCGAGCTCGCTCTCGTGGGCCGCGATCTTCTCCGAGGCGTGGACCGAGACCACCCCCGGGAGGTCGAAAGGCAGGTCCTCGAAGAAGCGTCGGGAGAGGAAGAGCTCGTTTCCCCAGTCGGTCTTGGTGACGAACCCGCTTCCGGCATGGGAGCGCTTGAACTCGACCAGGGAGTCGATCAGGTCCTGGCGCTGGTCCTGGTCCATGACGTCGCCGACGAAGATCGCCCCGCGGTCGGCGAGCAGGCCGACGCACTTCTCCAGTACGGAGTAGAGATAGTTGTGGCCGTGGAAGCTCTGGACGACGCTGTTGAGGACGATCAAGTCGAAGCGCTCGTTGGGGTTGTCTTCCAAGAGGAGGTGGATCTCGTGGGCGGGGAGGCAGCGCAGGCGGACGTGGCCGAGGCCGCGCTCCTCGCGCTCCGCCTCGGTCCGGGCGAGGATCTCGCTCGACAGGTCGACCCCGAGGTAGGAGCCGACTCGGGGCGCCAGGCGGAAGAGGGTGATCCCCGAGGCGCAGCCGATCTCCAGGACCCGGGTCTCGGGAGTCAGGCGGGGGGCGAGCTTCTTGAGGACGTTGTCGCCGTACTCGTCCATCACCTCCCGGGAGAGCTTCTCACCGGTGTAGCTGCTGACCCAGCCGCCGCCCGAGATGTCGTCGGTCGCCTCGCGGCCCACGTAGTCCCAGAGCTCCCGGTTCATCAGCTCGTTCGGGCTCTCGGGCTCGCGGCGGGCGTCGGCCGAGTCCATGGCGAGGTAGGCGGCGAGACGCGGGCACTCCCAGAGCAGGCGGTTGGCCTCCTTGACGTAGCGGCGCTCGCAGAAGAGGAGCGTGGCGCCGGTGTCGACGAGCATGTGCCGGGTGCGTTCGAGCGGCAGCTCGGGGTTGATCGGCACGTAGATCGCCCCCGCCTTCCAGATTCCCAGGAGGGCTGCCAGCATGTCGTAGGAGTTGTCCATCATCACCGCCACGACCCCGATCCTCGCGATGCCGCCGGCGACGAACCGCGCCACCTGGTTCGAGCGCTCGGAGAGCTCGCGGTAGGTGAACGGCCGCCCTAGGCAGACGACCGCCGCGCGGTCCGGGCAGGCCGCGGCCCGCGCCTCGAAGAGGTGGGCGATGCTCGCCTCGCGGTCGTAGGGCCGCTCGGTCCGGTTCCAGTCTTCGAGCCGCCGCCACAGGGCCTCGCGGTCGGCGCTCTCGTCGACGAGCTTGAAGTCGGTGAGTTTCATGAGGGATCAGGCCGCTCGCAGCTCGGGCTGGGCGGCGATCGTTTCGAGGAAACGCCGCAGGATCTCCAGATAGCCGCGCATCGACTGCGGCAGGAAAAGCTCGGTGCTGTACTCGAAGGTGAGGACGTAGCGGCCGTCCCGCTGGCCCACGAAGAGGGTGAGGTCGAACTTCGAGGTCGGCCGGCGCTCGCCCAGGTCGGCGACCCGCGACAGCTCTCCCCGCATCTCGTCGAGCCGCTCGTCGCCGAGCGACAGGTCGTCGAAGCTCTGGAAGGCGTAGCAGACGTTGAAGAGCGGCTGCCGGTTGCCCCGGCGCGGGGGTTTTAGCTCCTCGACCAGGAGGTCGAAGGGGTAGCCCTGGGCCCCCAGGGCCTCGTGAACGTTGGCGGTCACCTGGCGCAGAACGTCTAGGAACTCCGCCTCTTCGTCGACATGGACGCGGAGGACGAGGGCGTTGACGAAGAAGCCGACGACGCTTTCTAAATCCGCGTGGTTGCGGTTCGCCGTCGTCGTCGCGAGCGCCAGGTCCGGCTGTTCGGTGAGCTTCCAAAGGAGGATCACGAAGCCGGAGAGGATGACGTTCGACGGGGTCGTCCCGTGGGCGATGGCGATCTCCTCGATGGCGCGCGACGCCTCCTCCGAGAGGAGGGTCACGTCGCTCGCCCCCGAGAAGTCGTAGATCTCCTTGGCCGGGAAGTCGAAGGGGAGACGGATGAGGTCGAGCGGCCCGGCGAGCTTCTCCAGCCAGTAGCGGCGCTCGCGCTCGAAGCCGTGCCGGTTCTCCCAGGCCGCGCAGTCCTTGTATTGGATGCGGAGCGGCTCCAGGGGATCGGGGAGGCCGGCCGAGAAAGCGCGGTAGAGGACGAAGAACTCGCGGAAGAGGACCTGCATCGACCAGCCGTCGCTGATGATGTGGTGGAGGGTGAAGAGGAGGACCGAGCGGCGCTCGGCGAGGAAGAGGAGCCGGGCCCGGAAGAGGGGGCCGCGCTCGAGGTCGAACGGGATGCGCGCCTCCTCCTGGGCGTACTCGCGCGCCCGGGCCTCGCGGTCGGGGTCGCCCCGGAGGTCTCGGACGTCCAGCCGGAAGCCACTCTCCGGGTGGATGACCTGACGCGGCTCGCCGTCGCCGCTGACGAAACAGGTGCGGAGCGACTCGTGGCGGGCGGTGAGGCGCGCGAAGACCCGCCCCAGGACCGCCTCGTCCAGCTCCTCGGCGAAGACGTAGGCCCCGAGGACGTTGTAGGTCGTCGACGACTCGCTCAGCTGCTGGGTGAGGAACCAGAGCCGCTTCTGGGCGTGGGAGAGGGCATAGGACTCCTGCTCCGGGGCCGGCTCGATGGCGACGAATTCCGCGCGGCCCCGGCTGGCGATCAGGGCCCCCAACTCGGCGACCGTGGGGGCGTCGAAAAGCTCCTGGAGGGTGACCTCGGCCGCCAGGCGCTTCCTCACCTTGGCGACCACCTGGGCCGCCTTCATGCTGTGCCCACCGAGCCTAAAGAAGTGGTCGTGGATGCCGATCCGCTCGCGGTTCAGCACCTCGGCCCAGATGCCGGCGAGGGCCTCTTCGACCGGGTCGCGGGGGGGGACATGGCCGCCGGCAGCGCCGGCCACGGGTATTCGCTCGGGGGCAGGGAGGGCCCGGCGGTCCACCTTGCCGTTGGCCGTCCACGGCAGGGCCGGGAGGGGGACGAACGCCGCCGGCAGCATGTAGTCGGGCAGGCGCTGGCGCAGGTGCCGGAGAAGCTCTTCGGGTTCCGGCGCCTCCCCGCCCCGGCCCACGACGTAGGCCACCAGACGCCGGTCGCCGGGCTCGTCCTCCCGGGCCAGGACCGCCGCCTCCGCGATCCCCGGATGGCCGAGGAGCGCCGACGCGATCTCCCCCAGCTCGATCCGGTATCCCCGCAGCTTGACCTGGTCGTCCCGGCGGCCGAGGAACTCCAGGTTCCCGTCCGGAAGGTGGCGCGCGAGGTCGCCGGTCCGGTAGAGCCGCCCGCCCGGCCGCTCGCTCCAGGGGTCGGGGACGAAGACCGCGGCGGTCCGCTCCGGAAGCCCGAGGTAGCCGCGGGCGACCCCCGCGCCGCCGACGTAGAGCTCGCCCACCACCCCGAGCGGCGCCGGCCGCAGCCGGGCATCCAAGAGATGGAGCCGGGTGTTCTGGATCGGCCGGCCGATCGGCACGCTACCGCTCTCGGTCCGGGGAGCGCCCGCGGGCGGGACCTCGTAGGTGCAGCAGCCCACCACCGTCTCGGTCGGGCCGTACTCGTTGATCAGCTGGGTGCCGGGCGCGTGCGCGCGCCAGAAGGCGGCGTGCTCGGCCGGCAGGCTCTCGCCGCCGACGATGAGGGCGCGGCAGCGGCCCGCCGCCTCGGCGGCCGGGATCAACTGCTCCAGGGCCAGGAGGTGGGCCGGGGTGAGCTTGACCAGGCCGAGCCCCGAGCCGGCGCGGAGAGCTGCAGCCAGGGCCTCGACTCCCGCCGCCGCGGGCAGCAGCTCTACCCGCGCCCCCGCCACCAGGGGCGCGAGGAGGGCCGTGACGGTGAGATCGAAGGCCAGCGAAGAGTGAACGGGGACCCTCTCCCCCGCCGCCAGGCCATAGGAGCGGAGGCACCAGGAGAGGTAATGGACGACCCCCCGGTGGGGCACCATCACCCCCTTGGGCCGCCCGGTCGAACCGGAGGTGTAGATGACGTAGGCGAGGTTCTCCGGTCCCGCCCCGGTCTCCAGGTCGGCCGCCTCTCCCTCCTCGCCCGCCTCGCCCTCCAGGGCGGCCAGGGTCTCCCAGTCGAGGAGGACCGCCAGGCCGGCGTCCTCGATCATGAAATCCAGCCGCTCGCGCGGGTAGGTGGGGTCGAGCGGCACGTAGGCCCCCCCCGCCCGAAGCACCGCCAAGAGCGCCACGACCATCTCCGGCGAGCGCTCCAGGCAGAGCCCCACCCGCACTTCCGGCCCCACCCCCAGTCCGCGCAGCCGGCGGGCGAGGCGGCCGGCCCGCGCGTCGAGATCCCCATAGGTCAGCTCGGTCCTACCGCAGGTGACCGCGACTCGCCCCGGGCCCAGCGTTACCGCCGCCGCGAAGAGGTCGTAGACGGTGCTCCCTTCCGGGTAGGGAGCGCCGGTGTCGTTGATCGCCGTCAGGAGATCGCGCTCGACCGGGCCCAGGATCTCGAGGTCCAAGATCTCCGCCTCCGGGCTCGCGGCGGCGCTCGCGAGGAGGGTTGCGAAGCGCTCGGCCAGGCGCTGCGCCTCGGCCGGGTCGAGCACGCTCGTGTCGTAGTGGAGCTCGACGAGGAGGTCCTCGCCGTCGCGGATGCAGACCAGCCTCACAGCGAACGGTTCGAGGCAGGTCGACAGCCGGACGATGGAGAAGGAGAGGTTGCCAGCTCGATAGGGCGGGG
>JAXDLD010000329.1:0-12308 GCA_034666805.1 Acidobacteriota bacterium | reverse complement strand
CTACGACGGCGATTTCGAGTACCTCTTCGAGCACCGGGTGGGGGACGCCCACCTGGTCGCCCCCGCCCTCGCGGTCGAAAGCGTCGCCGCCGGGGGCGGGTCGGTCTGCCGCTACGATGGCTTCCAGCTCAAGGTGGGGCCGGAGAGCACCGGCGCCTCCCCGGGTCCGGCCTGCTACGGGGCCGGCGGTCCGCTCACCCTGACCGACGTCAACCTCCTCCTCGGACGGCTCGACCCCGAGCGCTTCGAGATCCCCATCGACCCGGCGGCGGCCGAGCGCGCCCTCCGTGCCGTGCGGGAGGCGATCGCCGATTCGGAGGGCGACGCGCCCGAGATCGAAATCCTGCTCCAAGGGCTCCTCGACATCGCCGACGAGCGCATGGCCGACGCCATCCGCCGGATCTCGCTCGCTCGCGGCTACGACCCGGCCGACTACGCTCTGGTGGCCTTCGGCGGCGCCGGCGCCCAGCACGCCTGCGCCGTGGCCTCCCGGCTCGGCATTCGTCGAGTCCTCGTGCCGGAGGACGCCGGTCTCCTCTCCGCCGCCGGCTTGGCTGCCGCCGTCGTCGAGCGCTTCGGCGAGCGCCAGGTGCTCCTGCCGGTTGCCGAGGTGCGGGAGCAAATCGTCCCCTGGATCGAGGAGCTGGGGCGGACGGCGGCGGCGGCGGTGGCGGAGGCGGAGGAGGGGGTGCCGGCGGCGGAGATCGAGGTGCGCCGGCGGCTCCTCGACCTCCGCTTCGCGGGCCAGGAGGGGACGATCGCGGTCGAGCTCCAAGAGGGGGTGCCGGTCGAGGAGGCGTTCGCGGCGGCCTACCGGACGCTCTACGGCTACACGCCGGAGGGGCGGCCGGTCGAGCTGGTGGCGCTCCGCGCCATCGCTTCCTCGCGGCCGGCTCCGCTTGCGGCGACGGCCTCCGGGCCGGCGGAGGCGAGCCCTGCATCCCCCACCAGCCACCGCCGCGCCTGCTTCTCCGGCCGCTTCCGGGAGGTCCCGGTCTACGAGCGCGCGGGCCTCAGCCCCGGCGCCACTTTCGTCGGCCCCGCCCTCGTCTTCGAGCGGCACAGCGCGACGGTCGTGGCGGAGGGCTGGGAGGGGAGGGTGGACGGGGCGGGGGCGCTGGTGCTGGCGCTACCCGATTGCACAAGAAGTTGACATCCTGCCTCCTTTCCTCCACCATACCGGAGTGTCTTCGGGTCCGCGGGTTCGACGAGCGGACGACGCGGCGGTTCTAAAGAGGCTTGGGCGGCCCACGGAGCCGGGCAGGTTGGGACCTGCCGATGATGGACACGCCCAGAAAGGAGGTGGTCCAGTGCATTGTAGTAACCACGGACATAGTTTGGTGGAGGTAGCGGCCCCGTAAGGGAGATCCTCCCCTAGCGTCTTTGCGCTGGATCGGAGGGTCGCCCCGTAACGGGGGAGACCCACCGCCGCCTAGCCAGACCACTCGAGGCCCCGGCCCTCTCACGAGGACCGGGGCCTTTTGCTTTCTGTAGCGCCTGAACTTTGGATAAGATGGCCACGTAGATATAAGACAAATCGGGAGGAACCCCTTGGCCCGCTTCGAGGAGTACATCGGGATCAACTACTCGGGCCGTCGCACGCCGACGACGCCCATGCGCGCCATTCACGTCTTCGCCGCCGAGGAGGATCACGAGATCCGCCGCGAGCTCGACCCGGACAAGGGCTCGTGGAGCCGCCGCGCCCTCGCCGAGTGGCTGCTCGGCCGGCTCTCCGAGGACCATCCGAAGCGGCCGAAGTTCGTCGGCATCGACCATGCCTTCTCGTTCCCCAAGAGCTACCTCACGCGCCACGACCTGCGCACCTGGGACCGCTTCCTCGAGGACTTCTCGGCCCACTGGCCCACCCGCCTGCGGCGGGTGCGCGACCTGCGGGAGGGCAACTCGCGGACCGGGCATCCGGACGAGCTGCGGCTGACCGAGCGCTGGACGCCGGCGGCGCGCGGGGTCTTCCGCTTCGAGATGCGCGGCGGCGCCGCCAAGGCGGCCCACGCGGGCATCCCCTGGCTCGACTACCTGCGCCAGCTCGGCGGGAAGGTGCATTTCTGGCCGTTCGACGGCTTCGAGGTGCCCAAGGGCAAGTCGGTGGTCGCCGAGATCTATCCCGATCTCTTCTGCAACCGCTACCCGCGCGAGGGCCGGAGCCCCGAGGAGCACGCCGCCTACTCGACCTGCTCCTGGCTCCAGGAACGCGACCAGCTCGGGTTGCTCGAGGCGTACTTCAAGCCGCCGCTCTCGACCGAGGAGCAGGAGATGGCGCGGCTCGAAGGCTGGATTTTCGGCTTGGGTTGAAATGCTATCGGGAAGCTGAACACATTCTGTTATCAACTCTATTCAACTTGGGAAAGGGACGCGATATGACGAGAGAAGTGGACGACATGTAGGAGTTCCGGTCGTACCGGCTGAAGATGAACGAGCGCATCATGGGCGCCGAGCACCTGGGCATCAAGCGCTTCTTCAACCTGGACACCGCGGCCTACCGCGACGGCGCCTTGGACAAGCGGACCAAGGAGATGCTGGGCCTGGTCGCCTCGACCGTCCTGCGCTGCAATGACTGCATGGACTACCACCTCAACCGCTGCATCGAGGTGGGCTGGGGCGACGAGGAGCTGCACGATGCCTTGAACGTCGCCCTGGTGGTCGGCGGCAGCATCGTCATCCCCCATCTGCGGCACGCGTTCGAGACCATCGAGCTCCTGCGCGAGGAGCAGCGGGGCGGCAACGGCAACAACCATAATCACAACCACAACCACGACAACCACAAGGCGAAGACCTAGAGGATGGGCGGAGGGGTGCGAAGGATCGCCCTGATCACGACCGGTGGCACGATCGAGAAGACCTACGACGAGCGGTCGGGCGAGCTCGCCAACCGCCGCTCGATCGTCCACCGGATGCTCTCCGAGCTGCGCTTCGAGGAGACCGAGGTCAGCGTCCTCGAGCTGATGAGCAAGGACAGCCTCGACATGACCGAGGCCGACCGCGACCGCATCGTCGAGGCCGTGCGGGCGGCCGGCGTGGAGAACGCCGAGAACGCCGAGAGCGGCGCGGACGGCATCGTCGTCCTGCACGGCACCGACACCCTGGCCCTGACCGGCGAGCGCCTCTACGAGAGCATCTTGGGGCCGCGGGTGCCGATCGTCTTGACCGGCGCCATGCGGCCGTTCGAGATGAAGCAGTCCGACGCTCTCCAGAACTTGACCGAGGCGATCTTCGCGACCGGGGTGCTGGCGCCGGGGATCTACGCCGCAGCGCACGGCCGGGCGCTGGCCTTCCCGGGGGTCCAGAAGGACCTCGCCCGGGGGACGTTCGTCAAGGCGCTCGTCAGGAAGTGAACGGGCGGCGCGCGGTGTAGAGGACGTGAGCGTGCGGGTAGCCGGCGCCGATGTCCCGCGCCGCGAAGCGCTCGAAGCCGAGCCGAGTGAGCCGGTCGCGGACCTGATCCCGGGTCTCATAGCTGAAGGCGTCGCCGAGAGTCAGCCCCAGGAGGTCCGCCATCTTCTCCTGCGCCCGGTTCCACAGCGCCTTCGCCCGGTGCCCGGGGTCGATCTCCTTCCACAGGAGCACTCCTCCCGGCTCTAAGAGGTCGAAGGACTGGCGGAGGAGCGGGTCCCAACCGGCCAGGGGAATACGGTAAAGGACGTCCAAGAGGCTGACCGCCCCGAAGGCGCCGCCGATGGCGTCGGCATACCCGGCCACGAAGCGCACCCGGGGGTGACGGTAGGTCGCCAGGACCTTTTTCGAGTCCGGCTCGACGGCCGTCGCGCTCTTCGCGGCCCACTCCACGGCGAGCCGGGCGAAGGTGCCGTGGCCGGCGCCGAGGTCGAGCAGCCGAGACCCGGGAGGCACGGCGGCGAGCACGGGGAGGAAGGGGCAGGTGAGAAAGCGGCCCACGGCGTGGGCGCGGACGGACGGCGCGGCACCGGCGTAAGTGCCCCGGACCAGGGAGAGGGCGGCGGAGAAGCTCGCTGGCGTCACGGGGGATGCAGTATAGTTGTAAATCTCCTGTAAACTCCGTGCCCAAATGCCGTCTGTACCCGAGTCACCGGCCGTCCATCCACGGCGGATCCCCCTCCCTCTCCTCCTGGGGCTCGGGGCGGTGGCCGCGGCGCGCCTGCTCACCCTGCCCCGGAGCCTCTGGGAGGGGGACGAGGTCCTCTTCGTCAAGGGGGTCCTGTTCTTCGATCCCCTCCATCACCAGCCGCACCCGCCGGGCTACCCGCTCCTGATCGGGCTCGGCAAGCTGGGGAACCTCCTGCTCCACGATCCCTTCGCGAGCCTGGTGGCGCTCTCGGTGCTCTCGTCGCTGATCGGCTATCTCGCCCTGGTCGACGCCTTCCGCCGGATGGCGCCGGCCGGCCCGGTGGCGAGGGAGACGGTGGCGGTCGCCGGCGCCACCCTCTTCCACCTCTCGCCCGCCATGCTCGTCTACGGCCCCCTCGCGCTCTCGGACCCGCCGGCCCTGATGTTCCTCTCCCTCGCCCTGGCCGCCGCGGCACGGCTGCGGGAGAAGAGCGGGGAGAGCGGAGCGCTCCGGCCGGCTCTCGCCGTCGGCGCCGCGGCCTCGGCGGCGGTGGGCTGCCGGCCGCAGCTCGCGCTGGCCGTACTCCCCATGCTCGCCGTGGCGCTCTGGCCGGCCCGGCCGTGGGGGAATGGCCGACAGTCCGCGGCCTTTCTCGCCGGCCTCGGCGCCTTCGCCGCGGTCTCGCTCCTCTGGTTCGTCCCGCTCGTCCTCGCGGTCGGTGGGCCGGCCGGCCTCCTTCCGTTCCTCGCCAAGCAGGCCGGCCTGGTGACCCGGTACGACGCCGGCACGGCGCGGGCCGGCAGCCGGGCGCTCTGGGTGGCGGTCTGCTTCCTCGCCCACCCCTGGGGCCCACGCTGGACCTCGCTGCCGGTCCTCGGCCTCGCCGCCGCCGGTACGATCTCGCTCGCCGCCGCGCGGCGGATCGGCGCCCTGCCGCTCGCCGTCCTCTGCGGGGTGGACCTCACCTTCGCCCTCGCGGTGATGAACCCGTTCGACGCCGTCCGCTACGCCCTGCCGTCGCTCCTCGGGGTGGCCTTCGCCGCCGCGGTGGGGGCCGAGGCGCTGGCCCGCCGGGCGCGGGTGCCGGCCGCGGTCTGGCCCGCCCTCGGCCTCTTCGCGGCCGGCTTCCTCGCCTATACGGCGCCGCTCCTCGCCGCCCGGACCAGCGCCGATTCCCCGCCGGTGCAGGCGGCGCGCTGGATTACGCGCTCGGCCCCCCGGAACGGGGTCTACCTGGTCGACAAGGAGCTGGCTCCCCACACCTCCTATCTGCTGCGGGAGCTCGTCCTCCGGCTGGCCGATCCCGGGCTTCAGGCGGCCGGCGAGTGGCGGCCCGGCACCCCGGTCTTCCTCCTCTGCGACGAAGAGAGCGGCTGGCCGGGGGCGGTGACCTTCCGCTGGCACGACAGCGACGCCTACGACAACCTGACCCGCGGCAAGCTCCGGACCGTCTCGGTGAGCCCGATCCCCGGCGAGCGGCGGTACGCGGTGGTCCGCGGGGTCGAGGCGTTCGAGCCGGACGCCTGCGCGCCGGCCTATCGCTGGCTCGGTCCGGATGCCGCCATCCGCCTCAATGTCGCCGGCGTTCCCGCCACTCACTCCGGCACCGTGGCCGTCACCTTCGGCCTGCCCAGATATGCCCCCTCGCCCTCGGTGCCGGTGACGGTGGCGGTCGACGGCGCCGCCCCCCGGGTCGTCGACGTGCCGCGCGGAGGGAGCCGGACCCTCATCCTGCCGCTGCCGGCGGGCGTGGAGACGGACGAGGTGACGTTTCGGACGCCGGTTTCCTTCGTGCCGGCGGAGATGGGGATGGGGGGCGACCGCCGGCGCCTGGCGGTCCAGCTCCTCGGGGTGGAGAGGCACGCTTCCTAAGCCGCGAGCTATGCCGAAACCGGAAACAGGAGCCCTTTCCGTCTCGCTCGTAGTCCCCATGTACAACGAGCAGGAGAACATCGAGCATGCCCTGGCCTGCGGCATCGGGGCGCTCGAGCTCTACGGCGGCGACTACGAGATCGTCGTCGTCGACGACGCCTCGACCGACGGCTCGCCCGAGATCGTCCGCCGTCTGGCGGCGGAGAACCCCCGCATCCGGGTGCTGCGGCACGCGGTCAACCGCAAGCTCGGCGGGGCGCTCAAGACCGGCTTCGCGGCGGCCACCCGGGATCTCGTGTTCTATATGGATGCCGACCTGCCGTTCGATCCCAACGTCATCGGCCCGGCGATCCGCGCCCTCGAGGTCACCCGCGCCGACGTGATCGCCGGCTACCGTCTCGATCGGAAGACCGAGGGGCTGAAGCGCACGATCTACTCCTACCTCTACAACTCGCTCATCGGCCTCCTCTTCGGCTGGCCGCACCGCGACATCAACTTCTCCTTCAAGCTCCTGCGCCGCGAGGTGCTGGAAGCGGTGGAGCTCTGCTCCGAGGGCTCGCTCATCGACGCCGAGCTGATCGTCAAGGCGAAGAACCTCGGTTTCGTGATCCAGCAGATGGGGCTCGACTACTTCCCGCGCAGCCGTGGGGTCTCGACGCTCGGCTCGCCCGCGGTGATCCTGAAGATCTTCCGCGAGCTGTTCGAGCAGTTCGGGGAGATGCGCCATCCTCGCCGCCGGCAGCGCCCGCACGCCGGCGAGCCGGCGGCCGACGCCTATCCCGAGGCGGAGCGGGAGCCCGCCGCCTCGCGCGCCCGCTAGGCCGCCCTTGAAGAAGCTGATCATCACCGCCGACGACGTCGGCCTCCACCCCGGCATGACCCAGGGAGCGCTCGCGGCCTGCGACGCGGGGATCGTCACCGCCGTGAGCGTCGCCACGGTCGGCCGGGACTTCGAAGCCGCCGTGGAGTTCCTTCGGGATCGCCAGCGCCGGAGCGGCGGACCGGACGTCGGGGTCCATCTCACCCTGGTGGGGGAGCGGCCGCTGTCACCGTCGGAGCGCATCCCGACACTGGTGGGGAAGGACGGCGCCCTGCTCTCTGGCTATCCCGCCCTGGCGCGGCGGTACGTTCTCGGGGGCCTCGCCGCGACCGAAGTGGAGGCCGAGTTGCGCCTCCAGATCGAGCGGCTGGCCGGGACCGGGTTGCCGGTGGTGCACGCCAATTCGCACCAACACGTGCATGTGCTGCCGAAGATCTTCGAAATCGTCCTGCGTCTCGCCGAGGAGTACGGGATCGGGTTCGTCCGCATCCCTGCCGACCCGGCGGTCGGTGGGCCGTGGACGCCGCGGAGGGCACAGCTCGGCTTTCTCAATCACCTCGGTCGGCGGGCGCGGCGGCGTTTCGAGAGTCGAGGTGGGCTCGCGGCGCCGTCGTGGACCTTGGGGCTGGTGGACGCGGGGCATCTCACGGTCGAGGGGCTCAGGCGCGTTCTCTCCTCAGTCGACGACGGGAGCGTCGCGGAGCTGGTCTGCCACCCAGGGGTCGGAAACGCCGAGCTCGCTGCCGCCTACGACTGGGGCTATGAGTGGGATGTCGAGACCGCGGCTTTGTGCGATCCACGGGTACCGGGGATGGTGCGGGGAGCGGGGATCGAGTTGACGGCTTTTTCCTGCCTGTTCCCGTAGGCGACAAGGCCCCCTCATCTTCGTACAAAGGCTAAGGAAGACCTTGGCCCGTATAATCGAGAGGTACCGCCGGCCCCAGGTCTTGAGAGACGAGGATAGTAGAGCCATGCCAGATCCGAGGTTTATCGTCCTGGCGGACCCGCCGACGCCGAACGGCGACCTGCACGTGGGGCACCTTTCCGGGCCCTACTTCGCCGCCGACGCCTTCACCCGCTACCTGCGGCTGCGCGGCAAGCAGGTGGCGTTCCTCTCGAACTTCGATTCGAACCAGCCCTACGTCCTGACCGCCGGCCGGCGGCTCGGCATCTCGCCCGCGGCCGTCCTCGAGCACTTCACCGGCCGCATCGCCCGCTCGCTCGCCGCCTGCGCCATCGAACCCGACCTGATCGGCTCGCCGGACGCCCGCCAGGGGGACTTCGTAGAGCGCTTCTTCGCCGACCTCTACGAGCGCGGCAAGCTCCTCGTCAAAGAGGAGGAGATGCCGTACTGCGCGAGCTGCGAGCGCTTCCTCTTCGAGGCCTATCTGCAGGGCACCTGCCCCAACTGCGGCGCCACCCCGTGCTACGGCAACGGCTGCGAGACCTGCGCTCTCCCGAATGCCCCGAAGGACATGGGCGACCGCATCTGCCGGACCTGCGGCGAGCCGCCGCGGGAGCTGCGCACCTACCGCGGGCTGTTCCTGCCCTTGAGTCGTTACCAGGCCGAGCTCGCGGCCCACTTGGCGAGCGGCGCCAGCCGGTATCGGCAGCCGGTGCTCGACCTCATCCTCCCGGCCCTCGCCAAGCCGCTGCCCGACGTCCCGCTCACCTATGTCTCGGACTACGGCCTGCCGGTGACCCTGCCGGGCTTCGAGGGGCAGATCTGGAACGTCCGCCAGGAGATCCTGCCCGCCCTGATCGACACCGTCCGGAAATGGCGCGAGATGTCGGGGGACAGCGGCTGGGATTGGGGCGGCTCGGCGGACTACGAGGTGGTCTGCTTCCACGGCTGGGAGAACAGCTTCCAGTACGTGGCGAGCTTCAACACCCTGCTCCTCGCCTCGGGGCTCGGCCTCAAGCTGCCGGC
Source organism: Acidobacteriota bacterium (assembly GCA_034666805.1). Lineage (GTDB taxonomy): Bacteria > Acidobacteriota > Thermoanaerobaculia > Multivoradales > UBA5704 > DASQPA01. The sequence goes on along the minus strand of JAXDLD010000329.1, from coordinate 3,647 downwards.
CGCCAACATCACCAACGAGTTCTACCTCCTGGACGGCAAGAAGTTCTCGACGACCCGAAACCACGCCGTCTGGGGGACCGACATCCTCTCCCGGGTGTCCTCCGACCAGCTCCGTTTCTATCTCGCCTTGACCAACCCGGAGATCGAGCAGACCGACTTCGTCCTCGAAGACTTCCGGCAGACCACCGACCGTCGGCTCACCGGGCCCTGGAACGAGCTCCACGGACGGCTCGCCGCCGCGCTCGGGGAGAGGTCCGCCGGGATGGGCGGCGGGCCGGCGCCGCTCCCGGCGGAGGTCTCGGAACGGCTCGGATGCTTCGCCCACCATCTGGAGGAGGCGTACGGCCTGCAACGTTTCAGCCTGCGGCGGGCCGCCGAGCTCCTGGCCGAGGCCCTGACCTGGATCGCCGAGAGCGCCACGGCGTCTCTCGCGCGGCCGGGGGAGAGGGTGGCCGGGCTCTCCGCCGCCCTGACCGGCGCCCGGGCTTTCGCCTTCTTCGCCGACCCGCTCATGCCGCGCTTCGCCACCCGGCTGCGCGAAGCCCTGGGGCCGGAGGGGGGCTGGGATTCGTACCGCAGCCCGGTCGATCCGCGCGCCGTGCGCTGGACCGCCGACCTCGCCCTCCCGCCGCTCGCCGGCGCGGACCTGCGCTTCTAGATGCCCGCCGAGCTCCCCCGGGTCCTCGTCCTGTCGACCGGGGGGACGATCGCCGCCGCCGGCTACGCCGGTCATCGGGAGCTGCGGTCGGTCGACCTGCTCTCGGCCGTGCCCGGCCTGGGCGAGATCGCGGCGATCTCGACCGCCGACCCGGTCACCCTCGGCAGCTCGGACTTCACCCCGGAGCTCCTCTGGCGGCTCGCGCGCGATTTAGACGAGACCTTGGCCGCCGATCCCGGCCTGGCCGGCGTCGTCGTCACCCAGGGGACCGACTCGATCGAGGAGACCGCCTTCTTCTTCGACCTCGTGCTCGCCACCGAGCGGCCGGTCGTCGTCACCGGGGCCATGCGACTGCCGGCCGACGGCGGCGCCGACGGCCCGCGAAACCTGGCGAACGCCGTCCGCCTCGCCGCCTCCCCGGCCACCCGCGGCCTCGGGGTCCTCGTCACCCTGAACGACGAGATCCACGCCGCTCGCGAGGTGAGGAAGGACCACGCGATCGCCGTCGACGCCTTCACCTCCCCGGCCGGCGGACCCCTGGGCTACCTCGACTCCGGGCGCATCCACCTCGTGAGCCGGCCGCTCCGGCGGGTGGTGATCGGGACGACGGCGATCGAGCCGCGGGTCGATCTCGTCGTCGCGGTCGTGGGGAGCGACGGCCGCCAGGTCAAGGAAGCCGTCGCCGCCGGCGCTCGCGGCCTCGTGGTCGAGCTTTTCGGCCGCGGCAACTCGCCCGACCCGCTCAAAGAGGAGATCGCCGCCGCCCGGCGCCAGGGGGTGACGGTCGTCCTCACCAGCCGTACCGGGCGCGGCCGGGTGCTCGTCTCCCCGGCCTGGGCCGAGCTTGGCGTCGTCTCGGGGGAGGACGTCGACGGCTTGAAGGCACGGATGGTCTTAGTCGTCGCCCTGGGAAAGACCGCGGATCCGGCCGTCCTCCAGTCCTACTTCGACCGGCTGTCGGGGAAGGTCTAGCGCAGGTGGACCGCGAAGCCGCGGCCGCCGGTGTAGGCGATCGCGAGGCGGCCGGTGTCGCCGGGCGCCACCCGCCGTTCCCCCTGGCGGAGGTAGAGGACCTGCGGCCAGTGGGTCCTCTTAAGCCAGGGGGCCGACGAGATCCGGGCCTCGTCGTCCAGGTGGGCCACGAAGTAGAGGAGGACGCCGTCGAGCCGGCCGCCGCGGTCGATCGGCAGCTCCTTTCGGGATTGGAAGAAGACCCGGGTGCAGGTCTCCAGGTCGGCGGCGTGGAAGCGGACCGGCTCGCCCAGGAAGCGGAATTCCTCGGCGTCGATCTCGCGGAAGGAGCGCGCGTAGAGACGGTCGGAGAAGTCGTTGCGCAGCCCCTCCCGGTCGACCAGGCCGGCGACCGCCTCGACGCCGACCCCGAACTCCACGCCGGTCGCCCGCACCCGGTCGATGCGGTTCCTGTAGCGGTTGACCGCCAGGTCGCACTCGAAGGGGACCGCGTAGGCGTCCAGGCCGCGGGGGAGGAGCCGGCCACCGCCCTGGCCCTTCAGATAGAGGTCGCGCATCCAGATTGTCTTGAGGAGGATCTCCTCGTCGAAGATCTCGTCACCGATGAACTCGCTCACCACCAGGTCGATATCGCCGGATCGGCCGATCCGCTCCGCCACCCGGGGGTCGAAGAGGTCGCCGCGGACGAACTCGATCGCCTCGGCGACCCCGTTCTCCGCCGCCAGGGCGCGGGCCGTCTCGACGACCGGCCGGCTCTCGACCGCCCACACCCGGGCGCCGAGCTTCGCCGCCGCCACCGAGAAGATGCCGACCCCGGCCCCGACGTCGAGCACCCGCATCCCCGGCCGCACCTGGCGTTCGAGCGCCCGCAGGTAGGCGGCCGTCTTCAAGGGGTCGACGAACATGTGGTAGTAGAGCATCGGCATGTAGTAGCTCTCGCGCTCCGCCGCCCGGTCGGAGATGGCGACGACCCTTCGGGCGATCAGGCGTTCGAGGGCGGCGTCCACGTGGGGCGCGTCCGGAGCCGAGGCGGCGGAGGCGCCCCGGGTCCTCGCGATCGCCTCCAGGACTAGGAAGTCGGCCTCCGAGAGGGGGAACCACTCCTCCGGCCGGCTTAGGAGGGCGACGCCGAGCTGCTCCCCCGCTCGGTCCCAGGCGAAAAAGACCTCGTCCGAGATGCGGAGCATTGTGGGGATGGGGAGAAAGTATGGAGGAAGTATGGATGAGAGGTTGGGTGGTGCCGGAGGCGGGAGTCGAACCCGCACGCCCTTGCGAGCGGTGGATTTTGAGTCCACTGCGTCTGCCATTCCGCCACTCCGGCAGCGGTCGTAGGGGGGAATCCTAGGGCCTACCCCTGGGACTGTCAAACCGGAGAATCCGAGCCCCCTCGAAGCTGCCCAATATCCGAAATCGTCCTCCCGAGAGGTCATCTCACCCTTGCGATTGTCCTTACCTGTTGACGCAGGCCCCATATATGGTGTATAAACGACATGCGTAAGCGTAAGTCCTTGAGTGACTTACTTGTCCTAGCTCCACCATCTTGTTTAAAATCAAAGGGAGTCGGGAACGTGACATTCAAGGTCGGCCAGAAGCTTGTTTACCCGAACCACGGGGTCACCGTAGTTGAAAATATCGGTGCGGACAGCATCGACGGCAACGAACAGACGTACTACCACCTGCGTCTCCTGTCCAACAACTCGAAGGTGATGGTGCCGAAGGCGAATCTCGAGCTGGTGGGCCTGCGGCCGCTCTGCCAGACCCGGGAGGTGCGGGCGCTGTTCGAGATCCCCGAAGACGGCAACATCGATACGTACAAGGACTGGAAGGGCCGCTACAAGCAGAACCTCGACAAGATGAAGACCGGCCGTCTGACGGACGTGGCCGAGGTGCTCAAGAACCTGCGGCTCGTCTCGCAGCGCAAGAGCCTCTCGTTCCGCGAAAAGAAGATGTTCGAGCGCGCCAAGTACTTCATCGTGAGTGAAGTGGCTCACGTCAAGGGCATCAACGAGCACGAGGC
>JAXDLD010000328.1:0-8437 GCA_034666805.1 Acidobacteriota bacterium | reverse complement strand
GGGTCTCCGGGCCGCCCAACTCCTGGAGGCGGCCCATGTCCTGCGAGCGGTGCATGCTGCGCGAGGCCATGGCGAGCTGATAGGCGGACTTGCCGGTGAGCGGATCGATGCCGCCGAGCGGCAGGTTCATGGTCGCCGCCTTGCGGTCGAACCAGGCGCCGCGGTAGAAGGCGAGCGGTTTCCAGGCGACGAGCCCCTCCTTCTCGGCGAGGAGCGCCGGGAACGCCGCGGGATCGCCCGCCAGGCGATAGGCCTCCGGGGCCAGCACCCCCGCCTCCTGGTGCTGGCCGTGGCCGGCCTGCGCGGTGCCGGGGAAGACCGCGACCACGACCTGCGGCTTGAAGCGGCGGACGACCCGCACCGCGTCCTCCAGGATGGCCTCTTTGGGCCACAGGCGGAGAGTCTCGTCGAGCGATCGGGTGAAGCCGAAGTCGAAGGCGCGGGTGAAGAACTGCCGGCCGCCGTCGATCTCGCGCGCGGCGAGGAGCTCGCGGGTGCGGATGAGGCCGAGGCCGACCCCGAGCTCGGAGCCGATCAAGTTCTGGCCGCCTTCGCCGCGCGAGAGCGAGAGATAGGCCGCCTCGCCCCCCTGCCCGCGGGCGACCAGGGTGAGGAGCGAGGTGTCCTCGTCGTCCGGGTGGGCGCCGACGACCAGGAGGCGGCGGTGGGTCGAGAGCTTGGCGAGGGCGCGGTCGACGGTCGCGAGCCCCCCCGTCGTCGCCGGCTGGAGCGGCGAAGGCGCGGGCGCGGCGCCAGGCACGCCCCCCACACCGGCCGAGAGGAAAACGGCGCGGCCCAACCCGAGCGCGAGCACGAGGAGGAGGAGGGCGAGCGGGGCAGGGATGGTGCGTCGGATCATGTCGAGTCTCTCTTGAGCGCCGGGAAACGGATCCGGTTCCGGACCCGCGGACGCGGCCGGCAGTTTAACACCCGGCGATCGGCGCTCGGCGAGCGGTCGGGGCTCCTGCTACACCTTCCCTGCCGCGGTCACCTTCTTCCGGTTGTCCTTGGAGTCGCGGTCGACCAGCTTGTTGAGCGGATCGATCCCCGCTTCGACCGGCAGCTTGTCCACTACCAGGTGGAACGTGGTCGTCGGTTGGCTCAGCCGGTGCTTCTGAAGGTAGAGCACCGTCTCTTCCTCCTTCCTGCCCTTCTTCTCCTTGCCGAACACCCCGATGTCGATCCAATCGTCGAGCCGGGCGGGAGTCTCGTTGCCCTTGCCGTCGGCGCGCACCTTCTTGGCCTCGACGGTGAGCTCCACGTCGTACTTGCCATCGGCGCGCCGGTGCCAGACCGCCGCGGTCGCCCGGTTCTCGAAGAGGGTGATGGTCTCGAAGAGGTCTTTCAAGATGTACTGCTTGTCGGGCGGCGTCACTTCGTAGAAGTGGCGCATCAGGTCCGGGGTGTGGGTGAAGGGAGGCTCCTGGAACTTGACCTCGCGGACGTAGCTCGCGAGGGCCCGGTTCACGGCCTCTTCCCCGATCGCGTCCTTCAAGGCGTACATCACGACGCTCCCCTTGCGATAGTGGATGTACTGCTGGTTTTCCACCAGCATGAGCGGCTCCTCCTCGATCAGCTCGGTGCCCCGGCCGCGCAGGTAGTTGTCGAGCTCGTATTTGAGGAAGCGGCGCATCTTCTCGGGGCCGTACTCTTTTTCCATCACCATCAGGGCCGAGTACTGGGCGAGAGTTTCCGAAAGCATGGTGGCACCCTGGACGTCGCCGCCGATCACCTGGTGCGCCCACCACTGGTGCGCCACCTCGTGGGCGGTGACGTAGAAGACGTAATCGATCGCCTCCGGATCTTCCTTCAAGCGGGCGATGAAGCCCAGCCGCTCCGAGTAGGGGATCGTGTTGGGGAACGACTGGGCGAAGGTCTGGTAGCCCGGGAACTCGAGGATGCGGACCTGCTTGTGCTGATAGGGACCGAAGTTTCGCGTGTAGTAGTCGAGGGATTTCTTGATCGAGGCGACCATCCGGTCGACGTTGTAGGCGTGGGGCGAGTGATAGTAGATCTCGATCGCCACGTCGTTCCAACGGTCCTTTTTAACCTGGTATCGGGCGGAGAGGAAGGAGTAAAAGTGGAGGATGGGCGCGTCCATCTTGTAATGGAAGTAGCGCCGGCCGTTGGCGCTCCATTCCCGCTGCAGGTAGCCGGGGGCGATGGCGATCTGGTCCGGGTTGGTGCTCACCGTGGCCTCGAAGCCGATCCAATCCGAGTCCTTGGCGATATACGTGTTGCGCCGGGCGAAGAGGTCGTCCACCTTCGCCATCCGCAGGACCGGCGGCAGCTTGCGCTTCCTGCGGTCGTTGCGGTCCAGGAGCTGCCGGTCCTCGTTGTAGCCGAAGTCGGGGAAGTACTCGCGGTTGTTGAAAAAAGTGCCGTTGCCGACGAGCGAAGTGTCGGAGTCGCCGTTCGTGAAGCCCGGGTTTTTGACCTCCAGCGAGAAATCGAACGGCATCGTCTCCCCGGGCGCCAGCGGCTGCTTCAGCCGGTAGATCGAGAAGCCCTGCTTTCGATCATAGCGGGTGCGCTCGTGATCGCGAAAGTCGAGGGCCTTGACCGTGACCCGCGGCAGCAGGTTCATGTACAGGGTGTCGATCGGCTTGTCGGTTTTATTCTTGAGGAGGTAGTGGCCGCGCGCGGCCATCCGGCGCTCCTCCGGGTAGAGGTCGACGTCGACCTTGACCTCGGTGATCCGGGGGAGAGCCGCATCCTTGTACTTCCGGTATTTCTTCTCGTAGTCGGCCTGGCGGTCCTTCTGGGCGTCGCTCGACAGGTACTCGTTGCGAACGTTGGTGTTGTAGAAGATCCAGACACCCACCGCGAGGAACCCGAGGAGCGAGGCGACGAGGGTGGCGGCGAGCGGTCCCCGGAAGCGCTCCGTGGCGAGCCGCCAACGGATCTTCCCCCGGCTCTCCGTCCCGCGGACCTTGAAGAGCAGGCCGAGAGCGAAGAGGAAGACGGCGAAGAGCGCCCAATAGAGGTTGAGCCAGAGGTAGCCCGGCACGAAATGGCCGTAGCCGTTCATGTCGGAATAGGGGATGTCCGGGGTCGAGCCGTAGCGGTAGAGCACGTGATCGAAGGAGAGGATGCTTAAGACCGTGCGGCTCACCATGTAGACGATCATCACCAGGTAGCCGAGGAACTTGCTGTTGGTGATCGCCTGGAGAACGATCGCGAGCACGGCGATGAGGAGGAAGAAACTGCTGTCGACGAGCACCCCCTTGACGTAGAGGAGAGGCTCCAGGCGGGTATAGCCCTTGACCAGCTGAAAGACCATCGCCGCGAGCGCGCCCACGGCCTGAAACGTGAGCACGATAGAGGCGATGGCGGCGAGCTTGGCGGCGAAGGGGACCCAGGTAGGCACCGGCAGGGCGTCATAGACCTCGTGCATCTTGTGGGCGCGCTCTTTGAAATAGAGCTCGCCGGCGTAAAAGGTCACGATGATGATGAGGAGGAAGGAAAAGCTTCCCCCGAGGCCCTCCAGCATGTTGTGAGTCACGGGGTAGACCGAGGTGCCGTAGATGTCGTCCGAGAGCGCGGCGCCGAACAGGAAGTTGGTGAGCCCGAAGGCGAGGAGGACCAAGAACAGCACGCTCTTGAGCACTCCGGCGGTCTCCAGCCGCGCCTGGCGCAGGAACAGACGAAAGGCGGCGGCGGCCGAGAAGTCCTGGGTCGCCCGCAGCGTTTGCCAGGCGTGCCAGCCGGCGGGCGACGGCGCTCCCAGGGCTCCAACTCCTGCCTCGGGCTCGGCGAGCTTCTTTTTCTTGCGGCGAACGACGCTCTTCGCCGGGTTGAAGAACGCCAGGTTGGCGGCGAACACCAGGAGGCCGACCGCCATCCAGATCAGCCGGTTCAAGCCGAAATTGTTCCACAGCGCCGGGAGGATGGTGTTCTTTTCGACCGGGGTCCAATAGCGGGTGACGAGGTTTAAGGAGGCGTTGCCGAAGGGGTCCAGGAGGCTGCCGAGCGCCTGGTTGTCGAGGTCGCGGAGGAGGAGGCCCGAGATCCCGAAGACGACGAAGGCGAAAACGACGCCCAGGTAGGTGAAGAGGACGCTCCGCGAGAGGCTCGCGAGAGCGAAGAAGACCGCTCCCAAGAAGAGGACGTTGGGGATGATGATGACAAGGAAGGCGTAGAGGTAGGGGGTAAACGCGAAGGGACCGAGCCGCTCCGCTTCGAGCCAGGGCATCCAGCTACCGATCACGATCCCCAAGGCGGCGCCGACGAAAACGCCGAGCGACGCGACGAGCGAGCCGGCGAAGCGGCCGGCCAGGTAGTCGAATTTGCCGATCGGTTTCGAGAAAAAGAGGGCCGCCGTGTCGTGCTCGAAGTCACGGATGGCGGCGCTCGCCACGAAGGCGGTGATGACGAACATGCCGAGGATGGTCATCACCGAGAGCAGGGTGAGGATGACCAAGGGGGCGTTCCGGTGGACGTTGCCGATCCCGCCGCCCAGCCGGACCGCGTCGCTCGTCACCGCCGCGAAGGTGAGGAGCGCGAAGAGGAGGGCGACCCCCCAGAGGAGCGGCTGGCGGGCCTGGTAGCGGAGCTCGAAGGTAAAGATTTTTGCGAACATGGCGGCCGCGCTCTCAAGCTGCCTGGGCGGCGGCCGCTGAGCCGGCCTGCCGCAAGGTATGGAAATAGACGTCTTCGAGATCGGCCGGGATCGGCGTAAAGCCGTTGCCCGGCGGCTCGGAGCTGAATACGTGGATCAGGGGCCGGCCGGCGAACAGGCGGCTCGAGATCACCGCGTAGCGTTCCTGGTAGTCGGCGAGCTCGTGCTTGTCGATCGCCTTTTGCCAGAGGGTGCCGTCGAGGCCGGCCAAGAGCTCCTGCGGCGAGCCGGTGGCGAGCACCTGCCCTTGGGCGAGGATCGCCATCTGGGTGCAGAGATCGCTCACGTCTTCGACGATGTGGGTCGAGAGGATCACCACCACGTTCTCGCCGACCTCTGAGAGGAGGTTCAGGAAGCGGTTGCGCTCCTGGGGATCGAGGCCAGCGGTGGGCTCGTCGACGATCAGTAGCCGGGGGTTGCCGAGGAGGGCCTGGGCGATGCCGAAGCGCTGCCGCATGCCGCCCGAGAAGGTGCCGAGCCGGCGCCTGCGCACGTCCCAGAGATTGGTCTGGCGCAGCAGCCCCTGGACTACCTCCTTGCGCTCCCGGGAATTGGCGATCCCCTTGAGCACCGCGAAGTGGTCGAGGAGGGTCTCGGCCGAGATCCGCGGGTAGACCCCGAACTCCTGGGGGAGATAGCCGAGGACCTTCTGCACCTCCTCCTTTTGCCGCAGCACGTCCAGGGTGCCGGCTCCCCCGTCTAGGGTGACCGTGCCGCTGTCGGCCTCCTGGAGGGTCGCCAGGGTGCGCATGAGGGTGGACTTGCCGGCGCCGTTGGGGCCGAGCAGCCCGAACATGCCGCGCGGGATCTCCAAAGAGACGTCGCGCAGAGCTTCGACGCCGTTGGCATAGGTCTTCGACAGGTTGCGGATGGATAGCATGGCTCTCCTCTCCAGGTACTGGCTCCGTTGATCCTGCGGGCGGGCTCCTTCGGGCGCTTCGCGCAGCCAGTCGCCCGTCCTCGGAACCAAACGGAGCCAGTACTCCCAGGTTCGAGACGGCTCCGCCAGCATATACGCTAGAATCCCGCCCGGATGAAGCCCGCCCCCTTCGAGTACGAGGCTCCCGATTCCCTTCCCGCGGCGCTCGACCTGCTCGCCCGGCATGGGGGAGAGGCCAAGCTCCTGGCCGGCGGGCAGAGCCTCATCCCGGTGATGAACTTCCGGCTCGCCCAGCCGGCCTTCCTTATCGATCTCAATCGGCTTTCCGACCTCGACTACGTCCGCCGCTCGGCGGCGGGGGGTCTCGCGATCGGTGCCATGACCCGGCAGCGGCGGCTGGAGCGCGATCCTCTGGTCGCCGAGCTCGCCCCGCTGCTCCACGAGGCGGTGCCGTTCATCGCCCACCCGCAGATCCGCAACCGCGGCACCCTCGGCGGCAGCCTCGCCCATGCCGACCCCGCCGCCGAGCTGCCGGCGGTGGCCGTGGCCCTTGGGGCGCGCCTGCGCCTCGCCCGGGCCGGTTCCGAGCGCTGGGTCGACGCCCGGGACTTCTTCGCCGGCCTCTTCTCGACCGCCCTCGAACCCGACGAGATCCTGATCGAGGTCGAGCTGCCGCCGCCGACCCCCCGCATCGGCTGGGCCTTCCTGGAGACCGCCCGCCGGCACGGCGACTACGCCCAGGCCGGGGTCGCCGCCCGGGTGTCGCTCGACGGCGAGGGCCGCTGCCAAGAGGCCGGGCTCACCTACCTGAGCCTCGGCGGCGCCCCGATCTCCGCCCAGGAGGCCGCCGGCACCCTCGCCGGCGTCGTCCCCTCCCCAGCGGCCTTCGCGGCGGCGGCCGAGGCCGCCCCGGGAGAGATCCATCCGGTGGACGACGTCCACGCGAGCGCCGCCTTCAAGCGCCACCTGGCCCGGGTCCTGACCGTCCGCGCCCTCACCCTGGCCAGCGCCCGGGCGGCGCAGGGAATGGCGGCAGCCCAGGAGGGAGCCCGATGAGCCGTCCCCACTCCGTCGCGGTGACCGTCAACGGCCGGCGCCACGAGCGCCAGGTCGAGCCGCGGCTGCTGCTCTCCGACTTCCTCCGCCACGAGCTGGGGCTGACCGGCACCCATGTCGGCTGCGAGCACGGGGTCTGCGGGGCCTGCACCATCCTCCTGGATGGCGAGCCGGTCCGCTCCTGCCTCCTCCTCGCCGTCCAGGTCGACGGGCGGGAGGTGACGACGGTCGAGGGGCTGACCCCGGAACCCGGCACGCTCCATCCGATCCAGCAGGCCTTCTGGGAGACCCACGGGCTCCAGTGCGGCTTCTGCACCCCGGGCTTCCTCATGACCCTGGTGCCCTTCCTGGCCGAGAACCCCGATCCGAGCGAGACCGAGATCCGCCAGGCCCTCTCCGGCAACCTCTGCCGCTGCACCGGCTACCAGCACATCGTCGACGCCGTGCTCGCGGCGGCGCGGAACGCCCGCCCGCGATGATGCCATGAGCTTGTCGCTGCTCGCCGATCTCGATACCCTCCTCGCGCGGATAGCCGAGCGCGATCCCGCCCTCCAGGCCTTCCTCCCCGAGGAGGGCCGCGCCGAGCGCCTGCACCGGGAGGCGGAGGCGCTCCTCGCCCGCTGGCCGCGGCCCGAGGAGCGCCCGCCCCTCTTCGGCGTGCCGGTCGGGATCAAGGACGTCTACCGGGTGGACGGCTTTCCCACCGGCGCCGGCAGCCGCCTGCCGCCCGAGGAATTCGCGGGACCCGAGGCGGAGGCCGTGACCCTCCTCAGGCGGGCGGGCGCCCTCGTCCTCGGGAAGACGGTCTCGACCGAGTTCGCCTACTTCGCGCCGGGGCCGACCCGGAACCCGCGCGACCCCGAGCGCACCCCTGGCGGCTCGAGCAGCGGCTCGGCGGCGGCGGTGGCGGCGGGGCTCTGCCCCTTGGCCCTCGGCACCCAGACCATCGGCTCGACCCTACGCCCCGCCGCCTACTGCGGGGTCGTGGGCTTCAAGCCCACCTTCGGCCGGATCTCCACGGCCGGGCTGGTCCCCCTCGCTCCCTCCTTCGACCACGTGGGTCTCTTCACCCCCGATGTGGCCGGGGCGGCCCTCGCCGCCTCCGTGCTCTGCGCCGACTGGGAGCCCGACAGCGTGGAGTGGACACCACGGCTGGGGATTCCCGAGGGAGCCTACCTGGAGAGCGCCTCGGCCGCGGGGCTCGCGGGTTTCCGCGCCACCTGCGCGCGTCTGGCCGCGGCCGGCTGCGAGGTCGTTTCGATCCCGGCCATGCCGGATTTCCCGGCCGTGGCCGCCCGGCACCGGCAGATCGTCGCCGCTGAGGCGGCCCAGGTCCACGCCGGCTGGTTCGGCCGTTTCGGCGAGCTGTACAGCCTTGAGATGCGCGAGCTCGTCGAGCGCGGGAGATCCATATCGGCCGCGGAGCTCGACCGCGCCCTGGAAGGCCGCGCGGTGCTGCGGCGCGACTTGACCTGGCTCATGGATCATCACGGGCTGGACGTCTGGATCTCGCCGGCCGCGCCCGGCCCGGCGCCCCTCGGGCTCGCGAACACCGGCGACCCGGTGATGAACATCCCCTGGACCCACGCCGGCCTGCCGGCGATCAGCCTGCCGGCGGGGGAGAGCGAGGGCCTTCCCCTGGGGCTCCAGCTCGCGGCCCGCTGGCGGGAAGACGAGCTCCTCCTCGCCTTCGCCGCGGAGATCGAGAGCGCTCTCTCATGACTCCCGCGTCCGTTCTCCGCGCCGCCGTCCGCCCCGGGGCCTATCACGACTCGGTGATGCTGATGCGCCTCCAGGCGGCGCTCGCCGACCTTCCCGGGGTGCTCGACGCGGGAGTGGTCATGGCGACCCCGGCCAACCGCGAGCTGCTGGCGGCGGGG
>JAXDLD010000327.1:0-2812 GCA_034666805.1 Acidobacteriota bacterium | reverse complement strand
GCCTGCTCGCCGTCAAGGTGACGGACGGCACCAAGGACATGCTGCTCGCGACCGCCAGCGGCTACTCGATCCGCTTCCCGGAGAGCGACGTGCGGCCCATGGGGCGGGCCACCTATGGGGTGCGCGGCATCACTCTCCGCCCGGGCGACCGGGTGGTCTCCATGGAGGAGCTCGAGCCGGAGTGCGAGATCCTCTCGGTCGCCGCGCGCGGCTACGGCAAGCGCACCCCGGTCGACTTCTACCGCCGCCAGACCCGCGGCGGGCTGGGAATCATCAACCTCAAGGTGAGCGACAAGACCGGCGAGGTGATCGGCGCCCGCTACGTGGTGCCGAACGACGGGCTCATGCTCATCACCCAGGAGGGGATGATCATCCGCATGAACGTCGCCGGCATCCGCGTCGTCGGCCGCTCGAGCCAGGGGGTCAAGCTCATGGACCTCGAGGGGACCGACCGGCTGGTGGCGATGGCCAAGGTGGTCCGCGAGGAGGAGGAGGAGCTGGAGGCCGCTCCCGGCGGTGATGGCGCCGACGGCGGTGACGGGAACGGCGGGGCGGGACTGGCGGCCGGGCCGGACGCCATGGACACCCCCGAGATCGAAGGGGAGCCGCCGGCCCACGAGCCGGGAATGGCACCGAAGGAGCTCCCTGAGGATGACGCTCCCGATGAGGACGACGAGCCCGAGGAGCCGGTGAACTAGCCTGGTCGCGCTCGCTTCCCAGCCGTCTCTCCCGCCGGGGCGTTTCTACCGGATGGCCTGGACCTTCTACCTGGTCCTCGCCGTGGCCGGCGGCCTATGGATCGGCATCGCACGCGGGGTGATCCCGCTCGCGCTCTTCGTCGACCGCCGACTCTGGGCCCTCGACCTCGCGGCCGGCGCGGCGGCCGGGCTCCTCCTGGTCGGAGTCTGGCACCTCGCGAGCCGGTTCCTCCCCACGGCGCGGGACTTGGAGGCGGCGCTCGCCCGGATCCTGGGCGGGATCCCCGCCTCGGAGGTCGTCGCCCTGGCGCTCCTCTCCGGCTTCGCCGAGGAGCTCTTCTTCCGCGGCGCGCTCCAGGGGTCGTTCGGCTTCCTCCCCGCCACGATCCTCTTCGCCCTCCTGCACAGCGGGCCCGGCCGCGCCTTTAGGCTGTGGGCCGTCTTCGCGGCTCTCGCCGGGCTCCTCTTCGGCGGCCTCATGCTCTGGCGGGGGAACCTCCTGGCGCCTTTCACCGGGCATTTCGTCGTTAACGCAATCAACCTCCGGAGCCTCTCCAGGCGTCTCGGAGAGTCTGCTAGACTGGCCGCGCCGGACGGAGAGGAGAGCTGACGACATGGGCAGAAGGGACTCGCGGGACGTGCTGGGCCGTATCGATGCCGGGAAGGAGACCTACCTCGCCGAGCTCAAGGACTACCTGCGGATCAAGTCGATCTCGACCGACTCCGACTACCGCGCCGAGGTCCAGCGCGCCGCCTTGTTCCTGCGCGGGAAGATGGAGCAGGCGGGGCTCACCGCCGAGCTGATCGAGACCGCCGGCCACCCGCTGGTCTACGGCGAATGGAAGGGCGCTCCGGGCGCTCCCACGATCCTCTTCTACGGCCACTACGACGTGCAGCCGGTCGACCCGGTCGACCTCTGGCGGAGCCCGCCCTTCGAGCCGGTGGTCGAGGGGGACAAGCTGGTAGCGCGCGGCGCGACGGACGACAAGGGTCAGTCCTACGCTCACTTGAAGGGCGTCGAGGCGCTCCTCGCCGAGCGTGGCAAGCTCCCGGTCAACGTCAAGTTCCTGGTCGAGGGCGAGGAGGAGGCCGGCGGGCAGGCGATCGACCGCTACGTGCGGGAGGACGGCGGCAGCCGCCTTGCCTGTGACGCGGTGGTGATCTCCGACAGCTCCCTCTACGGACCGGGTCAGCCGGCCCTGATCTACGGCTTGAAGGGGCTCGCCTACATGGAGCTCAAGGTCACCGGCCCCAACCGGGACCTGCACTCCGGCACCTACGGGGGGAGCGTCGCCAACCCTCTGAATTCGCTCTGCCAGATCGTCTCCCGCCTGCAGGATCCGGAGAGCGGCAAAATCCTCATCCCCGGCTTCTACGACGACGTCCGGCCGCTCGCCGCCTGGGAGCGCGAGGAGTGGGCGAAGCTCCCCTTCGAGGAGGAGGCGTACCGCGGGGACTTGGGCGTCCCGGCGCTCTTCGGAGAGGAGGGCTACAGCACCCGCGAGCGGACCTGGGGGCGGCCGACCTGCGACGTCAATGGCATCTTCGGCGGCTACCAGGCGAAGGGGGCGAAGACCGTCCTCCCCTCCTGGGGCGGGGCGAAGGTCTCCATGCGGCTCGTCCCCGATCAGGAGCCGGCGAAGATCGCCCGCCTGTTCACCGACTACGTGCAGAAGATCGCCCCCAAGGGGGTGACGGTCGAGGTCAGCCACCTCCACGGCGCCGATCCGGTCGTCCTCGAAACCCAGGGGCCGATCGTCGACGCCGCCATGGAGGTGATGGAGGAGGTCTGGGGCGGGCGGCCGGTCCGCATCCGCGAGGGGGGATCGATCCCGATCGTCTCCACCTTCGCCCGGGTGCTCCGCTGCCCGGTGCTGCTCCTGGGTTTCGGCTTGAACGACGACGGCCTCCACTCTCCGAACGAGAAGTTCAACATCAGCCACTTCTATAACGGGATCCGCTCCGTGGCACGGCTGCTGGATCGATTGGGCGAAGCACATCCATCATGAGGAGCAAGGGAAGTCTGGAGCGCGAGATCAAGTTTCCCGGGGTCGAGCTCGACAAGCTGCGGGGGCGTCTGGCCGAGCTGGAAGCGGAGCGGGTGGGGCCGGCCG
>JAXDLD010000326.1:0-8426 GCA_034666805.1 Acidobacteriota bacterium | reverse complement strand
TGCGCTTGGGCGAGGTCACGGAGGTCCCGATAGCCCCAGGCGAGCGGCCCCTTGTTGGCAGAGACCGCGTGCCGGCCGCGCTCCAGGGCGGCCCGGATGTGGGCGATGGCGCCCCGCCCCCGGCCGGGGAGGTCGAGCGGGGTCATCTCGACGAGGACGTCGTAGTCCAGGCTGAGGGCCGCCTCGGGGCTGGTGATCTCGGAGAAGTCTGGATGCTCCGTGAAGCGGCCATGGTTGCGGACCTCGGCGAGCGCGGCGGCGAGGTCGATGCCCGTAAGGTTGACCAGGGCTCCTCGGGTACCGGTCGTGATTCCGACGACCGCGATGTCGAGATCCGCGAGCCCCGGCCAGGCCGGGCGGTCAGCCAGGATCTCCGCCAGTCGCCGGCCGACGTTGCCGAAGCCCAGGAGGAGAATGCGGAGGGGACGCATGGCGGCCGGCGCGAGGTTTTAGCGGGCGACCGCGGCCGCCGTCGTCGGCGCCATCTCGGCGATCTCGGCCAAGCCCGCGAGCAGCCGGTCGATCTCCTCTCGGGTGTTGTACATCACGACCCCAGTGCGGAGCACGCCACCCCTCTCGACGAGCCCCAGGACCTCGATCGCGCGGACGGCGTAGAAGTGGCCGTCCCAGGTCTGAATCCCCCGTTCGCCGAGCTGGGTGGCAAGCTCTTCCGCCGTAAGGCCATCGACGGTGATCGAGATCGTGGGCGCCCGGTGCCCGCCCGAGAAATCGGGTCCCCAGACCGTCACCCCGGGGATCTGGCGGACGTTCTCGTAATAGTAACGGCCCACCTCCTGCTCGTAGGCGGCGATCCCGGTCATGGCCGAGACCACCCGCTCGCGGAGCGTCTCCCCCTCTCCCCAGGAGGCGATGTACTCGACGGCGGCCCCGACCCCGGCGAGCGCGGCGTGGTTGAGGGTGCCGGTCTCGATGCGGTAGGGGGCTAAGTCGTCCTGGGTGCGGAGCTTGTCGGTCTTCAGGCGGTCGAGGAGGCCGGGGCGGGCGTAGAGGAGACCGATATGGGGACCGTAGAACTTGTAGGCCGAGCAGAGGAGGAAGTCCGTGTCCATGGCGACCACGTCAAGGGGGAAGTGGGCCGCGGAGTGGACGGCGTCGACCAAGAGCCAGGCGCCGACGCCGCGCGAGAGCTCGCGCGCCAGGGCGATGTCGTTGACCGTCCCCAGGAGGTTCGAGGCGTGGCCCACGGCGACCAGGCGGGTCTTCGCGGTGACCTGGCGCGCGAAGTCCTCCGGGTCGAGCCGGCCATCGGGCCGGAGGGCCACCTCGCGGACCTCGATCCCCCGCTCGCGGAGGTTGAGCCAGGGACCCCGGTTGGCCTCGTGGTCGAGCTGGGTGATGACGATCTCGTCCCCCGGCCGCATCTCGCGCACGAGCGCATGGGAGAGGGCGAAGTTGAGGGTCGTCATGTTGGCGCCGAAGGAGACCTCCCGGGCGCTCGGCGCGCCGAGGAACGCCGCCGCCGCCTCGCGCGCGGCGTCGACGATCGCGTCCGACTCGCGCGAGGTGGGGAAGTAGCCCCGCATGTTGGAGTTCGTGGTCCGGTAGTAGCGGGAGATCGCCTCGATCACCGCGTCCGGCACCTGGGTCCCCGCCGGACCGTCGAGGAAGGCGAGCAGCCGGCCATTCCAGATCCGGGCGAGAGAAGGAAAATCCTGGCGGGCGCGCTGGCAATCGGTTTCTGTGAACGGCATCGGGTTCCTCGTCTCGTTACTGCGAAGTCGCAGGAAGGAATCAACCCCAGGCACTCAGGAACTCGACGCGGTTCCTCATCTCTTCGGAAGATCTCGAAGCGATCAGCTTTAAGAGCCGGCGCATCTGCTCTCCCACCGAGTACTGCTGCTGCTTCGAGAGGATGAGGCCGCAATGAGATTTGCCTTCTGTGGGCCAACTCGTGTGGAGGCGATGGAAGTCGCCCACGTTGAAGCTGTAGAGGGTACGCCCCTGCGCAGTCGCGTATTCGAGGTGATGCGGGTCACTTCTCTCGACCATGCCCGCTTCGAGAGCGCTAGGTACGTCGACACCTCGCGCTCTCAGAGCCCGGACCAGGTGCCCATCCATGGAGTCTTCGTCTAGGTAAAGGCGGATCTTCAAAGCCGCGATCCGTGCTCACGCACTCGCGGCGAGCGCATCCGCTTCCTGTTCCTCGGCTGCGAGGTCGGCTTCGATCTCCTGCCGATTGGCGTGGTAGTACGCGAGCGCGGCATGGACCTGGGCCAGCGAGAGGTGGCCCAGCCGGTCAGCGATCTCTTCCGGCGCGAGCCCGAGCTTGTACCAGCCCACGACCCGATGAACGGTCACCCCCGTTCCGCTCAGGCGAGGGCGTCCCGCGCGGATCTCGGGGCTGCTGACGATCAGCGTTCCGATGTCGGTGAGCGTTGCCATGGATCGCCTCCTGGTGGGACCATCTTAATACAATGGAGACTCCGCCTCGCACCTCTTGACCAGGGGCTCGTCCGCTCGTCTCTCCTCTATTGAACGGGCACGGCGCCCACATGCCGGACCAGCCGCTCCAGCGCCTCGTAAGGCTGGGCCCCCACGACCCCGAAACCCCCCGTCGCGAAGGTCGGCACGCCGGTCACCCCCATCTCGCGGGAGCGGGCCCAATCGCGGTCCACAGCCGGAGAGAAAGTCCTCTCGGTCAGCACCTTCCGGGCCTCCTCCGCCGGCAGCCCCACTTCCCGGGCTACCTCGACTAGGACGTTGATGTCGCCCATGTTCCGACCCTCGGCGAAGTAGGCGCGGTAGAGGGCGTCGTGGACACCAAAGCCTCCGGCTTGGGTCTCCGCCCACTTGCCCAGCTCCTGTGCCAGCCGGCTATTGTAAGTCCGGGTGCGTCGCCCGAAGGGTAGCCCCTCCGCCGCCATCAGCCGCTCCATGCGCTCCTGCGCCGCCTCGATGTCGTAGTTGCGGCCGGCGAAGAGCTCGGCGAGCTCGATCCCCTCGGGCGGGGTCTCGGGATGGAGGGGGAAAAGGGTCAGGGCGAGCTTCAAACCGTAGGTCGCCACCAGCCGGTCAGTACGCACGGTACTGAGGTAGCACCAGGGTCAGACGTAGTCGGTAAAGACTTCCAGGGTGATGGGTTCGGGCATGGGGAACTCCTCTGAGAACGCCGGCGAGCAGCGCGCGTTCGGCTTGCACCGAGTCTACCCTGCCTTGAGAGGCGGGAGTCTCAGCCGGGCTCGGGAGAAGAAGGAAGCGTCGAGAGGTGGGATCTCCGAAGTGTCGATCTCGGCGTCGGTAAGAGCCGACACTCTAGCCCAATCGGTCTTTGAGGTAGGTTTCGCAGCGTTCTCGCTCATGCCTCAGCCTACCCCACCTCGAGCGCCGACACGTTCTGGAACCCGCGCGGGAGCTTGGCGCCACGCTGGGCGCGCTGGCCGGTGAAGGGCTGGTACTCGGCGGGCTTGAGGTTGATGTAACGCTTGCCGGCGTGGACGCGGAGGGGCGCGTTCTCCTCGTGGAGGACGGCGACCGCGACCATGGACTCGCCGGGCTTGACGTGCAGGATGCGGTTCCCCTTGCCGCGGCCCAGGAGCGGCAGGTCGGTGATGGGGAAGACCAGCAGCCGCCCCTCGTCCGAGGCGGCGGCCAGGAGGTCGTTGTCCATGTCCGGCACCCGGATCGGCACCAGCACCCGGGCGCCCTCCGGCACGGAGAGGACCGCCTTGCCCGCCCGGTTCTTGGCGTAGAGGTCCTTCAACTGCACCACGAAGCCGTAGCCGGCGGTGGTCGCGAGTAGGAAGAAGTCGTCGTCACCGCCCATCAGCACGCTCAAGAAGGTGGCGCCCGGGGGCGGCTGGAGCTGGGAGGAGAGCGGCTCCCCCTGGCCGCGCGCCGAGGGCAGAGCGTGGGCGGGGAGCGAGTAGGTGCGGCCGGTCGAGTCGAGAAAGACCGCGGACTGGTTGCTCCGCCCCTTGGCCGACTGGAGGAAGCTGTCCCCCGCCTTGTAGGAGAGCTCCCGGGGATCGAGCTCGTGCCCCTTGGCCGAGCGCACCCAGCCCTTCTCGGAGAGCACCACGGTGACCGGCTCGGTGGGGATCAAAGCCGTCTCGTCGAGCGCCTTCGCCGCCTCGCGGGTGACGATGGGCGAGCGCCGGGGATCGCCGAACTCCTTGGCGTCGGCCTCGATCTCGTCCCGCACCTTGCGGCGCAGGCGCGCCTCGGAGGAGAGGATCTTCTCCAGTCCGTCGCGCTCCTTGGCGAGCGCCGCCTGCTCGCCGCGGATCTTGACCTCCTCCAGGCGGGCGATGTGGCGGAGCTTCAATTCCAGGATCGCCTCGGCCTGGACATCGGTCAGCTCGAAGCGCCGCATGAGCACCGGCTTCGGCTCCTCCTCGGTGCGGATGATCCGGATCACCTCGTCGATGTTGAGATAGGCGATCAGGTACCCGTTCAGGACGTGCAGGCGGGCGAGGACCTTGTCGTAGCGGAACTGCAGCCGCCGGCGTACCGTCTCGGTGCGGAAACGCAGCCAGTCGGTGAGGATGCCGCGGAGAGTGAAGAGCCGCGGCCGGCCGTCGAGGCCAATCGCGGTCAGGTTGACCCGGTAGCTCCGCTCGAGGTCGGTGGTAGCGAAGAGGTGGGCCATCAGCTCTTCCAGGTCGACCCGGTTCGAGCGCGGGGTGATGACCAGGCGGGTCGGGTTCTCGTGGTCCGACTCGTCGCGCAGGTCCTCGACCATGGGGAGCTTCTTGGCCTGCATCTGGGCGGCGATCTGGGCGAGGACCTTGGCCCCCGAGACCTGGTAGGGGAGCGCGGTCACCACCACGTCGGCGTTCTCCCGCTCCCAGGTGGCGCGCATGCGGACCGAGCCGGCGCCGGTCTCGTAGATCTTCCGGATCTCGGGACGCGGGCTGATGATCTCGGCGTCGGTGGGGAAGTCGGGGCCGGCCACGACCTCCAAGAGCGCTTCGTCGCCGATCATGGGGTCGTCCAGGAGGAGCAGACAGGCGGCGACGATCTCCCCCACGTTGTGCGGCAGGATATCGGTCGCCATGCCGACCGCGATTCCCGAGGCGCCGTTCAAGAGCACGTGCGGCAGGCGCGCCGGCAGGAGCCGGGGCTCCTCCAGGGTGCCGTCGAAATTCGGCCCCCAGAGGACCGTCCCCTGGCCCAGCTCGGCGAGCAGCACCTGGGAGAAGCGGGTGAGCCGCGCCTCGGTGTAGCGCATGGCGGCGAACGACTTGGGATCGTCCTGCGAGCCCCAGTTGCCCTGGCCGTCGACCAGCGGGTAGCGGACGGAAAACGGCTGCGCCATCAGGACCATCGCCTCGTAGCAGGCGGTGTCGCCGTGGGGATGGAACTTGCCGAGGACGTCGCCCACCGTGCGCGCCGACTTCTTGAACTTGGCCGCCGCCGAGAGCCCCAGCTCGGACATGGCGTAGATGATCCGCCGCTGCACCGGTTTCAGGCCGTCCGCGACGTGCGGCAGGGCGCGGTCGAGGACGACGTACATCGAGTAGTCGAGGTACGCCTTCTCCGTGAACTCGGCGAGCGGCTGCTTCTCGGACTCGACGAAGGGGAGGATCGGCGGGGCGCCTCCGTTCCCTCCCTTCCCGCGGGTGGACTTGCGCATCCCTACTCCACCTCCGCCCGGTTGCCCTTCTCCATCAGCCACTCCCGGCGGTCGCCGGCCCGGGTCTTGGCGAGGAGCATGTCGAGCATCCTGTCGCTCGCATTGCCGGCATGCCCGCCGGCATCGCCAGCCTCGCCGGTATTGCCAGCATCACCGCCATCGCCGGATTCGAGGACGAGCTGGACGAGGCGGCGGGTCTCGGGGGCCATGGTGGTCTCTCTGAGCTGCAGAGGGTTCATCTCCCCCAGCCCCTTGAAGCGCTGCACGTTGGCCTTCCCCGGCTTCTTCTCGGCCGTGATGCGATCGAGGATCCCCTTCTTCTCGCGGTCGTCCAAGGCGTAGTAGACCTCTTTGCCGACGTCGATCCGGTAGAGCGGCGGCATGGCGACGTAGATCCGGCCGTCCAAGACCAGGCGCCGGAAGTGGCGGAGGAAGAGGGCGCAGAGGAGGGTCGCGATGTGGGCGCCGTCCGAGTCGGCGTCGGCGAGGATGCAGACCTTGCCGTAGCGGAGACCCGAGACGTCCTCCGCCCCGGGGTCGACCCCGAGCGCCACGGCGATGTCGTGCACCTCCTGCGAGCCGAGCACCTGGTTCGAGTCGACCTCCCAGGTATTCAAGATCTTGCCGCGGAGCGGCAGGATGGCCTGGAACTCGCGGCTCCGCGCCTGCTTGGCCGAGCCGCCGGCCGAGTCGCCCTCGACCAGGAAGAGCTCGGTCTGCCCGAGATCCTGGCTGCTGCAGTCGGCGAGCTTACCCGGCAGGGCTGGCCCCGAGGTCACGGTCTTCCGCTTGATCTGCTTGCCGGCGCGCTGGCGGGCGACCGCGCTGTCGATCGCCAGGCGGGCGATCTTCAAAGCGTCTTCCGTGTTCTGGTTGAGCCAGAGCGCGCAGCTGTCCTGGGTCACCCCGGAGACGAAGGCCGCCGCCTCGCGCGAGGAGAGCCGCTCCTTGGTCTGGCCGGTGAACTGCGGGTCCTTCATGCGCAGCGAGAGGACGTAAGAGGCCCGCGCCCAGACGTCCTCGGGGGCGAGCTTCACCCCCCGCGGCAGGAGGTTGCGCAGCTCGCAGAACTCGCGGATCGCCTCGGTCAGGCCGCCCCGGAAGCCGTTGACATGGGTGCCGCCCTGCGGGGTGGGGATGAGGTTGACGTAGCCCTCGGTCACCAGGTCTGAATCGTCGGCCGCCCAGGCGACCGCCCAGTCGACCTCCTCGTCCGCCCCCTGGAAGTGACCGAGGAAGGGCGTCTCGGGGACCAGCTCCGCACCTTCCAGCTCGTCGAGAAGATAGGCCTTGAGGCCATCTTCATAGAGCCAGACCTCGTCGTCCTCCGGCGCCCCCTCGTGGGTGAAACGGATCGTCAGGCCCGGGCAGAGGACCGCCTTGGCCCGCAGGGCGTGCTTGATCTTGGGGACGGTGAACTTCGGACTGTCGAAGTACTTGGGATCGGGCCAGAAGCGCAGGGTCGTGCCGGTGTTGCGCTGGCCGACCGTCCCCACGACTTCCAGCTCGGCGGTCTTCTCCCCGCCGGCGAAGGCCATGCGGTACTCCTTGCCGCCGCGCCGCACCCAGACCTCCAGGCGCTCCGAGAGAGCGTTGACGACCGACACGCCGACCCCGTGCAGACCGCCCGAGAAGCGGTAGTTCTTGTCCGAGAACTTGGCCCCGGCGTGCAAGCGGGTCAAGATCACCTCGACCCCGGAGACCTTCTCCCCCTGGTGCTGGTCGACCGGCATGCCGCGGCCGTTGTCGGCCACCGAGAGCGAATTGTCGGCGTGGAGGGTGACGGCGATCTCCGTGCAGTGCCCGGCCACCGCCTCGTCGACCGAGTTGTCGATCACCTCCTGCGCCAGGTGGTCGGGCTTGTCGGTGAAGGTGTACATGCCGGGGCGCTTGCGCACCGGCTCGAGCCCGGTCAGGACCTCGATGGCGGAGGAGTCGTACGTCGTCGGCGGCATGCGTCGGGGTGTCTCCAGGTTCGCTTTCAGTCAATCCCGTTGTCGGAGGGTCATGATACAGGAGGCCTCCAGCAGGCAGGCCAGGTCGATGGCGGTGTCGGAAGAGGATATACACCGTTCTCCTGAAGTTCCCACTTGACGCGACCGGCTCCGCTTGATAGCTTAGGCGTTAACCCAGCGTAATTCAAGCAGCCCACCCCAAGGAGGTAGATGTCATGAAAATCCGCTCGTTCCTGCTCGCCGCCGCGCTCGTCCCCGCTATAGCCCTCGCCCAGGGGGACAAGCCGAAGCCGGCTGACCCGCACGCCATGGGGGGGCCGGAGATGGAGGCCATGATGAAGGCCGCCTCCCCCGGCGAACACCACAAGCCGCTCCAGCGCTACGTGGGCGACTGGACCTACACGATGAAGATGTGGATGGCGCCCGAGCAGCCGGCGATGGAGTCGGGCGGCACCATGCACGCCGAGTCGATCCTGGGCGGGCGCTACGTCCAGTCGGTCTACAAGGGGGAATTCATGGGCCACCCCTTCGAGGGCCGCAGCACGGACGGCTACGACAACGTCGGCAAGCAGTACGTGGGCTCGTGGGTGGACAACGTCGGCACCGGGATCATGAATTCGACCGGCACCTGCGAAGCGGCCTGCAAGGTCTTCAACATGACCGCCGACATGCTGGATCCCATGTCCGGCCAGAAGATCTCCACCAAGTCGGTCGTCACCTGGTCGGACGACAACCACTTCAGGATGGAGATGTTCATGGTCGATCCCAAGTCGGGTCAGCCCGTGAAGACGATGGAGATGACGGCGAAGCGGAAGTAGAGGGGACCTCTTCAGCCCTCGATCTCGAACCCGCGGGCCAGGGAGTCGGCCACGGCG
>JAXDLD010000325.1:0-9298 GCA_034666805.1 Acidobacteriota bacterium | reverse complement strand
CGACCTGTTCTTCGCCCAGGGCTACGTGCAAGCCCAGGATCGGCTCTGGCAGATGGAGATGAACCGCCGTGTGGGCAACGGCGAGCTCTCGGCGATCCTCGGCGAGGCGCCGATCGGCATCGACGTCTTCATGCGCAACCTGGGCCTGAGGCGCGCCGCCGAGCGTGACTGGGCGCGGCTGGGGCCGGAGCCGCGCGCCGTGCTCGAAGCCTACGCGGCGGGGGTCAACGCCTACCTGGCCTCCGGCCGGCTGCCGATCGAGTTCAGCCTGCTCCGGGTCGCGCCTCGGCCCTGGCGGCCGACCGACACCCTGGTCTGGGGCAAGGTGATGAGCTGGAACCTGGGGGAGAACTGGTCGTTCGAGCTCATCCGCGCCCGCCTGATCGCCAAGCTGGGCGAGCGGCTGACCCAGGAGCTCCTCCCACCCTATCGCGCGGGGGCGCCGGTGATCGTCCCCCCGGGGGTCGAGCGCTACGCCTGGCTCCGCCACGCCCCTCTCGACGGCCTCCAGGAGATCACTTCCTTCTTCGGCGACCGGGGTCCGGACTGGGGGAGCAACAACTGGGTCGTCCATGGCAGCCGCACGGCTTCAGGTAAGCCGATGCTCGCCAACGACACCCACCTCACCCTCTCGGTGCCCTCGATCTGGTACGAGAACGGCCTTCACGCCGGCCGCTTCGACGTCGTGGGCTTCTCGCTCCCCGGGGTGCCGATGGTCCTCCTCGGCCACAACGCCCGGATCGCCTGGGGGGTGAGCGACCTCATCCCCGATGTCCAGGACTTCTACGTCGAGAAGCTCGACGACCCGAAGAACCCCCGCCGCTATCTCTACCGTGGGCAGTGGCGCGACCTCGAGACGGTGCCGGAGCGGATCGAGATCCGCGGCCGGGAGCCGCACGAGCTGCGGGTGATGCTCACCGCCCACGGACCGCTCCTGAACCCCGCCCTGGAGCACCACCACCGGGTCGCCGAGCCCTTGGCCCTGCGCTGGGCCGCCCTCGACCCGGGCGATCTCCTCCAAGCTGCCTTCGACGTCGACCTGGCGAAGGATTGGCCCACCTTCCGCGCCGGCCTGCGCTCGTGGAGCGCACCCAACCTCAACTTCGTCTACGCCGACGTGGACGGCAACATCGGCTACCAGGCGACGGGGTTGATTCCCATCCGCGCGCCCGGCCACCAGGGCCTGGTGCCGGTGCCGGGCTGGACGGGGGAGTATGACTGGCGGGGCTTCATCCCCTTCGACCAGCTGCCCACGGCCTTCAACCCGCCGGCCGGGTTTATCGTCACCGCCAACAACAAGGTGGTCGACGACCGCTACCCCTACCACCTGGCCTACGAGTGGGGCGACCCCTACCGCGCCACGCTTCTCACCCGGCTCCTCGCCGGCAACCACCGGGTGACCCTGGCGGACATGGAGCGGATGCAAGCCGAGACCAGCTCGCTCCCTGCGCAGGCCCTCCTCCCCTACCTCCAGGCGGTCCAGCCTGCGGACGAGGCCCAGCGGCGCGCGCTCGACCTCCTGCGCCGCTGGAACTTGCGCAACGACCCCGGCGAGCCGGGCGCCGGCCTGTTCCAGGTCTGGTATCGCTTCCTGCTGCGCGAGACGGTGGGCGACGAGCTCGGCGATGAGATGGCGGAGTACCTGCGCTCCGACTGGGTCCATGGGCCGATGATGGTCGCCCTGATGGAGCGGGCGGACGATCCTCTGTTCGACGACCAGCGCACCAAGGGCGTCGTCGAACGCCGGGACGACATCGTCCGCCGCAGCTTCCGTTCCGCCGTCGCCTGGTTAAACGAGAACCTCGGCCGTGACCCCGCGGGCTGGCGATGGGGACGGCTCCACACCGTAACCCTCGCCCATCGGCCGATCGGCGAGAGCGGGATTCCCTTGATCTCGGCGCTCTTCAATGTCGGCCCGCTGCCGGCGGGGGGCGATCGCTATTCGGTCAACTCCGCCTGGTTCAGCCTCGACGACCCGATGCACCCCTACGCCATGGACGGCGGCGTGGCCCACCGCTTCCTCGTCGACATGGGCGATCTGGACGGCGCCCTGGGAGCCTTGAACAGCGGCCAGAGCGAGCACCTCTTCCACCCGCACCGCGACGACCTCGTTCCCCTCTGGCAGCGGGTCGCCTACCATCACATCCGGTGGAGTCGCGGGGCCGTAAGGGCGTCCGCCGTGGCGACCCTGACCTTGCGGCCGGCCGCCGCCGATGCCGCCGACGCCCCGGAAGGTGGACGGAAATGAAGGACATCGCGGGCCTCGCCGGGAAACTCTCATCCAAGAAACGCGAGCTGCTCGAGCTGCTGCTCAAAGAGAAGGAACGCAAGAGAGAGGAGGGGGGCGCCTCTGGCGCGCGGGGGAAGATCTCCATTCCCCGTCGCACGGGCGAGGCACCGCCGCCGGCCTCCTTCGCCCAGCAGCGCCTCTGGTTTATCGACCAGCTGGAGCCCGGGAGCCCGGCCTACAACATCCCGGCCGCCGTCCGCCTGGTCGGCGCGCTCGACGCGGAGGTCCTGGGGCGCGCCGTGGACGAGATCGTGCGGCGCCACGAGGACCTGCGCAACTCCTTCGCCGCCCAGGACGGCCGCCCGATCCAGGCGATCGCCCCTGAGCTCGCCCTCCCTCTCCCTCTCGAGGACCTGAGCGGCTGCGACGACCCGGCGGCGGTCGCCCGGCGGCGGGTGACCGAGGAAGCCGAGCGCCCTTTCGACCTCGGGCGCGGGCCGCTCCTACGCCTCACCCTCCTGCGCCTCGGCCAGGACGACCATGTCCTCCTCCTCATCATTCACCACATCATCGCCGACGTCTGGTCGATCGGGGTCTTCTTCCGCGAGGTGGCGGCTCTCTACAAGGCCTTCGCCGCCGGAGAGCCCTCGCCCCTTCCCGAGCTGCCGGTGCAGTACGGCGACTTCGCCGTCTGGCAGCAGGCCTGGCTTTCGGGAGACGGCCCCCGAGAGCAGCTCGCTTTCTGGAAGCGGCAGCTTACCGGCGCCCCGGCGATCCTCGACCTGCCGACCGATCGCCCGCGCCCGCCCCTCCAGACCTTCAACGGCGCCCGCCGCCCTCTGCTCGTCGACCTCGCGCTGACCCACACCCTCCAGGATTTGAGCCAGCGTGAGGACGCCAGCATGTTCATGACCCTCCAGGCGGGGCTCGCCATCCTCCTCTGCCGCTGCGGCAACCAGGAGGAGGTGCTGACCGGCACGCCGATGGCGAACCGCACCCGGGTGGAGCTCGAGCGGCTGATCGGCTTCTTCGTCAATACCCTGGTCCTGCGCACCGACCTGATCGGTGACCCCAGCTTCCGCGCCCTCCTCACGCGGGTGCGCGAGACCACCCTGGGGGTCTACGCCCACCACGACCTGCCGCTCGAGAGGATCCTCGAAGAGCTGCAGCCCGAGCGGGACCTGTCGCGCAACCCGCTCTTCCAGGTGGTCTTCGCCTTCCAGAACGCCCCCATGCCGCCGCTCGTGGCGCCGGGCCTTACGCTCAGCCCCTTCGAGATCGAGGAGCGGACATCGCGCTTCGACCTCGAGCTCGACCTGCGGGATACCGGGGCCGGGTTCGGCGGCTGGATCGGCTACAACACCGACCTCTTCGAGGCGGCGACGGTCGAGCGCATGACCCGCCACTACGCGGCGCTCCTCGCCGCGGCCGCCTCCGAGCCCGACCGGCGGATCTCGGAGCTCTCTCTTCTCTCCGCCGCGGAACGGGCGGAGCTCCTGGTCGAAAGAAACCAGACGGCCACCGACTACCCGCGGGAGGCCGCGATCCATGCCCTCTTCGCCGCCCAGGCGGCAACGGCTCCGGAGGCGCTCGCCGTGGTGGCGCGGGAGGGGCGCCTCACCTATCGCCAGCTCGACCGGCGGGCCAACCACCTGGCGCACCGGCTGCGGCGGGCAGGGGTGGGGCCGGAGTCGCTGGTGGGGATCGCCGCCGAGCGCTCGCTCGAAGGGATCGTGGGGCTCCTCGCCATCCTCAAGGCCGGCGGGGCCTACCTGCCGCTCGACCCCACCTATCCTGCCGAGCGCCTGGCGTTCATGATCGCGGACGCCGGGGCGTCGGTGATCCTCGCCCAGCCCGATCTCGCCGCGGCCCTGCCGACCGGCGGGGCGCGGGTGGTGGCGCTCGCCGGCGAGGAGAAAGAGAGGGACGATCCGCCCGCGGTCTGGACAGGCCCTGAGAGCCTCGCCTATGTCATCTATACCTCGGGCTCGACGGGGCGGCCCAAGGGGGTCGCCGTGCCGCACCGGGCCGTCGTCCGACTGGTCAAGGGGACCGGCTACGCCCGCTTCGACGCCGCGGAGGTCTTCCTCCAGTTCGCGCCCGTCGCCTTCGACGCCTCGACCTTCGAGATCTGGGGAGCGCTCTTGAACGGCTCCCGCCTCGCCGTCCATCCTCCCGGCACGCCGTCGGTCGCCGAGCTGGGGCGCTTCCTCGCCGAGAGCGGCTGCACCACTGCCTGGCTCACCGCCGGCCTCTTCCACGAGGTCATGGACAGCGCGCCGGCCTCCTTGAGCGGCCTCAAGCAGCTGCTCGCCGGCGGTGACGCGCTCTCGCCGCCGCACGTCCGCCGAGCTCTCTCGGAGCTCGGTTGCACCTTGATCAACGGCTACGGCCCGACCGAAGGGACGACCTTCACCTGCTGCAACCCCCTCAACGTCGGAGACCTCGACCGGCTCGCCGCCTCGGTGCCAATCGGCCGGCCGATCGCCAACACCCGGGTCTACATCCTCGACCCCTACGGCAACCCGGCGCCGGCCGGAGTGCCGGGGGAGCTCCACATCGGCGGCGACGGCCTCGCCCGCGGCTATATCAACCGCCCCGAGCTCACCGCCGAGCGCTTCGTGCCGAACCCTTTCGGGGATGCGAGCGGGGTGGCAGGCGAGCGCCTCTACGCGACCGGCGACCTTGTCCGCTGGCCCGCCTCGGGGTCGGCGGGCGAGATCGAGTTCCTCCGCCGGATCGACCACCAGGTCAAGGTGCGCGGCTTCCGCATCGAGCTGGGCGAGGTCGAGGCGGCCCTCACCCGCCACCCGGCGGTCGCCCAGGCGGTAGTCATCGCCCGACAGGACGCGCCGGGGGACAAGCGGCTGGTGGCCTACATCGTGGCCCGCGAAGAGCCGGCACCCACAGTCTCCGAGCTGCGCGGCTTCCTCGCCGAGCACCTGCCCGAGTACATGGTGCCCTCGCTCTTCGTGCCGCTCCCCGGCCTGCCGCTCACCGAAAACGGCAAGGTCGACCGGCGGGCCCTGCCGGCCCCCGACCATGAGCGGCCGGAGCTCGCGGCCGAGTTCGTGCCGCCGCGCACGCCGGTCGAGCGCCAGCTGGCGGAGATCTGGAGCGCGGTCTTGGGGGTCGAGCGGGTGGGCGTCCACGACGACTTCTTTGAGCTCGGCGGCCAGTCGCTCCTCGCCACCCAGATCGTCTCGCGCTTGCGCGAGGTGTGCGGGGTGGAGATCCCCCTGAGGAGCCTCTTCCAGCAGCCGACGCTCGCCGGCCTCGCCCTGGCTGTCGAGGCGGCCCGCTTCGGCGGCCAGGCCGCTCAGGGGGCGCCGATCGTCGCCCTGCCACGCGACGGCCACGAGCTCCCCCTCTCCTTCGCCCAGGAGCGGCTCTGGTTCATCGACCAGCTGGTCCCCGGCCTTGCCGCCTACAACATCCCGGGCGCGGTCCGCATGCGAGGCGGGCTCGACCTGGCCGCTCTGGAGGCGAGCTTCACCGAGATCATCCGCCGCCACGAGGTGCTGCGCACCACCTTCGCCGCCTCCGCCGGCCGGCCGGTCGTGGTCATCGGCCTGTCCTACCGCTACCCGGTCCCCCTGGTCGACCTTTCCGCCCTGCCCGAGCCGGCGCGCGAGCCCGAGGCGCGGCGGCTCGCCAACGGCGCCGCCGGTCAGCCCTTCGACCTCTCCCGCGGGCCCCTGCTGCGGGCGCTTCTCCTGCGCATCGCCGAGCGCGACCACCTGATGGCCCTGATCCTCCACCACATCGTCTACGACATGTGGTCGCGCGAGGTATTCCTGGGCGAGTTGGGGGTGCTCTATTCGGCGTTCGCAAGCGGTCGGCCGTCGCCCCTGCGCGATCTCGAGATCCAGTACGCCGACTTCGCCCACTGGCAGCGCCGGTGGCTGACCGGCGAGGTGCTCGAAGAGCAGCTCGCCTACTGGCGTCGGCAGCTCGCCGCGGCACCCGCGGCCCTCGACCTGCCGACCGACCGGCCGCGTCCGGCGATCGCGACCTTCCGCGGCACCCGGGAGTTCCTCCATCTCTCCCCCGAGCTGACCGCGGCGCTCCAGAGCCTCTCCCAGGAGCTCGGGGTGACCCTCTTCATCACTCTCCTCGCCGCCTTCGACGTCCTCCTCCTGCGCTACACCGGCGAGGACGATCTGCCGGTGGGCTCGCCGATCGCCAACCGTAACCGGGTCGAGGTCGAGCCGCTCATGGGCTTCTTCGCCAACACCCTGGTGCTGCGCACCGATCTGTCGGGCGGTATCCGGTGGAGCGAGCTGCTGAAGCGGGCCCTCGAGGTGGCCCTGGGGGCCTACGCCCATCAGGACGTGGCCTTCGAGCAGATCGTCCACGACCTCCAGCCGGAGCGCGATCTCGGCCGCCAGGCGCTGTTCCAGGTGATGTTCAACTTCGTTCAGAACTACATGCCGCCGTCCCTCGAGCTGCCCGACCTGACGCTCGCCGCCGAGTGGGTGCACAGCGGGGAGGTGCAGTTTGACTTCATCCTTTCGATGTGGGAGTCGGGCGGCCAACTGCACGGCGCTCTCGACTACAGCACGGATCTCTTTGACCGCACCACCATGGTGCGTATGCTGGACCATTTCACGGGCATCCTGGAGCACGCGGTGGCCGACCCGGAGGAGCGCGTCTCGGCCCTCCCCCTCCTGGGCAGCGCCGAGCGTCACCAGCTCACGGCAGAGTGGAACGACAGCGCGGCCGCCGGGTTCCCCCATGCGACCTTCGCTCCGCTCTTCGCCGCGGCCGCGGAGCGCCATCCCGAGGATATCGCGCTCTTGGCCGACGACCTGCCGGGTGGGAGCCTGACCTACCGTGAGCTCAGCCTGCGCACCGATCATCTGGCGCGCCTTCTCGCTGCCCGCGGGGTGGGCCCAGAAACGCTGGTCGCGCTCTTGGCCGAGCGCGGCGCCAGCCTGGTCATGGCGATCCTCGCGATCTGGAAAGCGGGAGGCGCCTACCTGCCGCTCGACCCAGTCCATCCTGCCCGGCGCCACATCCAGGTGCTCACGCAGAGCGGCGTCGCCCTGGTGCTCGCGGCTCCCTCCCTGCTGCCGGTCCTCGCGGCGGGGCATTCCGACCTCCCAGGGGCACGGCGGCCACGCCTGTTCTCCCTCGAAGAGATCCTAGCGACCGATCCGATCGAAGTCCCGGCCGAGCTCCCTCAGGCCTCCGGCGACGGCTCCGACCTCGCCTATGTCATCTACACCTCCGGCTCGACCGGCCTTCCCAAGGGGGTGATGGTCGAGCAGCGGGGCATGGTAAACCACCTCTTGGCCAAGATCCGCGACCTCGACCTCAAGCCCGGCGACATCGTGGCTCAGACCGCCTCGCAGTGCTTCGACATCTCGGTCTGGCAGATGTTCGCGGCGCTCGTGATGGGCGGCCGGGTGCGGGTCTTCCCCGACCAGGTGGCCCACGACCCCGCGCTCCTCCTCGACCGGGTGGAGGCCGAGGGAGTGACGGTGCTCGAGGTCGTGCCCTCGGTCAAGCGCGCCATGCTCGACGAGATCGAGGCTCGCGGCGCCACCGCTCCAATCTTCGAACGGCTGCGCTTCCTGATCCCTACTGGCGAGGCCCTGCCGCCCGAGCTCTGCCGGCGCTGGCTGGCGCGCTACCCGCTCACCCCCCTGGTCAACGCCTACGGACCGACCGAGTGCTCGGACGACGTGACGCACGCCCTATTGCGCGAGGAGGCGCCGCCCGGGGCGGTCCGGGTGCCGATCGGCCGGCCGGTCGCGAACCTCCTCCTGCGTGTGCTCGACCGGGGAGGGGAGCTGGCGCCAATCGGTGTCGCCGGTGAGCTCGCGGTCGGCGGCATCGGCGTCGGCCGCGGGTATCTCTACGACCCGGCGCGGACAGCGACGGTCTTCGTCCCGGATCCGCTCGCCACCGAGCCTGGGGCTCGCCTCTACCGCACTGGCGACCTGGCGCGCTGGCTTCCGGGCGGAGAGCTCGACTTTCTCGGTCGCCTCGACCATCAGGTCAAGGTGCGCGGCTTCCGCATCGAGCTGGGGGAGATCGAGGCCGTTCTCGGCGAGCACCCCGCGGTGCGCGAGGCGGCGGTCCTCGCCCGCGAGGACCAGCCGGGGCAGACCCGGTTGGTGGCCTACCTGGTGCAAGACCCCGAGGGGGCCCGCCAGCTCGCCGCCGAGACACAGCCGGATCGGCCCGACCGGGGCGGGCTGGAGGAGGATCAGCTCGGGCAGTGGCGGGAGATCTTTGATGACGTCTACGTCCGGGAGGAGGCCACCTCGGCGCGTGAGGAGGAGATCAACCTCCACCTGTGGGTCGACAGCTATACCGGCGACTCCATCCCCGAGGATCAGATCCTCGAGTGTGTGGAGGACTCGGTGGCGCGGATCCTCGCGCTCTCGCCGCGCCGTGTTCTGGAGATCGGCTGCGGCACCGGCCTGCTGTTACGCCGCATCGCCCCGCGCTGCGAGGTCTACTGGGGGACCGACCTCTCCCCCGCGGTGGTCGCCGCCCTCGAAGAGCGGGTCGCGGCTCGCCGGGAGGAGCTGCCCGAGGTGCGGCTCTTCGTCCGCGATGCCGAGGATCTGGCGGGGATCCCCGAGCGGAAGTTCGACCTGGTGATCCTGAACGAGGTCGTCCAGTACTTCCCAAGCGTCGACTACCTGGTGCGGGTCCTTGAGGAGGCGGCCGAGCGGGTGGTGCCCGGCGGTTTCCTTTTCGTCGGCGGAGTGCGCAACCGCGCGCTGCTCGAGACCTTCCACACCTCGGTGCAGCTCCACCGCGCCGGCGGGGAGACCCCGCTCACGGAGCTCAACCACCGGGTGCGCTTCCAGACGGCGCACGAAAAAGAGCTGCTGGTAGCGCCCGAGCTGTGGGGCGCTCTCGGCCACCACCTGCCGCGACTCGCCGGAGCCGAAATCGGCCTCCAGTTGAAAGGAGGGCGCGCGCACAACGAGCTCACCCAGTTCCGCTACGACGTGGTGCTGCATCTGGCCGGGGACCCTGGTGAGGAACCTCCGGCGGCACCGGCCGTACGCTGGCTCGACTGGCAGCGGGACGAGCTGTCGGTCA
>JAXDLD010000324.1:0-5847 GCA_034666805.1 Acidobacteriota bacterium | reverse complement strand
TTGAGAGCGCCGGCCGCCCCCTCGAGGGTTGGATCGAGGGGTAGACCGGCGAGGGTGAGTAGGTACTGGAGCTCCGGGAGAGCGAGCTCCAACCGCACGGTCGTCGGCGGTGTCGTGAGGGCTTGCTCACGGCGGCGATGGCGCTCCTCGGCCGAGGCGACAATCGCGGCGGTGATGGGGAGGTTGCGCGAGCGGGCGTAGGCCAAGAGGTGGGCCTGGGCGGGTTCGGGGAGCCGCGCGAAGCGGCGGCCGGTCTCGGGGCGGGAGATCACCCGGCTCGCGACGGCGTCTAAGGCCGGTCCCTTGAAGTTAGCGACAGAAAGGATGTGACTCAGCCAGGAGCTCGACTTGCCGAGCCGGCTGGCGAGCTCCTGGCGGGAAAGGGCGGAGGTCTCGAGGAGGCGAGCGAGAGACTGGGCGCGCTCTAAAAGCGAGAGATCCTGGCGGATGTCGTTTTCGTCGAGCTGGCGAAAGAGCCGCTCGGCGGGGTCGAGCTCGCGCTCTTCGAGGAAAGCCGGGATGGTGGTGAGGCCGGCGGCGAGGGAGGCCCGGTAGCGGCGTTCGCCGTAGAGGATGAGGTAGGGGAGGGCCTCCGGGTCGGAATTCCGGGTGAGGACGATGGGCTGGAGCACTCCCCGCGCCCGAACGCTCTCGGTCAACTCGGCGAGGGCAGCCTCGTCGAAGACCTTGCGCGGCTGATGAGGATCGGGCGCGATCTGGTCGAGGGGGTATTCCGGGCAGTCCATGATCGATCAGCGGTAAGGGGCCAGGGCCAGATCGGCGCGAACGAAGACCTGAAACTCGGTCCCCGACGGGATGCGAAGGGTGGGAGCGATGGCGAGCCGGCGGCGCAGGAGCTCGGTCGCGACCGTCGAGAGCTCTTGCCCCAGCGCCGCGGCCCCGACCTGTCGGGTCGAGGCGGCCTGGCCGAAGGTGGCCGACTCCTGGGGCTGCGAGAGCTGGACGCCGGCGCTCAAGAGCGAGAGCAGAAGCGCCGAGCCGAAGACGGTCGGCAGATGGTTGTCGACCGCCCCCGGAAGCCCCGCCTCGCCAGAGCCCGAGGTACCGGGAAGACCCGGGAAGCGCAGAGAGGTGCCGTCTGGAAAGATCAGGCGATCCCAGGCGACGAGGAGGCGATGCTGGCCGGTGGCGACCTGGTTCTGGTAGCGGCCGAGGAGGCGCGAGCCTTTGGGGATGAGGACGCGCCGCTCGGTGCGGCTATCGAAGACATCGCGGGAGACCTGAGCAACGAGGTCGCCCGGGAGATCGCTGTTGATGCCGGTCGCGAGGACGGCCGGGATGAGCGAGCCTGCGTCGAGCTGGGTCGCTGAGAGCGGCGGATCGAGGATGACGGGAAGCCGGGGGTCCCGCGGGCTCCGGGCACTCGCGAGGAAGGCCGTCGTGGGGTCCTGGGGGGGCGGTGCGGCCTCCCGCGGTCCCTGCTCCGGAAGCGGCTCGGTCAGCCCCGGAATGCGGAGCGGCGGAAAGGAGGGAAGAGAAAGGCCCGGCGTGCCGCCAACGCCCGCGGCGAGCGGTCCTCTCGGCCCTGTGGAAGCGGGGGCCGAGATCGACATCGGGGCGTGGAGGGCTCGCTGATAGGCCTCGCGGCGAGGATCGGCCGGGAGGTTGGGTGGGGCGGAGGCATAGCCTGCTGGCGAGGCTGGATAGGACGCCGGATAGGGCCCCGGCGAGTCGGCGGACGGTGCACCGGCAAGACCGGGCTCGCCCCCAACCGAAGGGGAGCCGGGAGCCTGTGCTCCCCGGGCGACGGCCTCCAGCGCGGCGAGCTCGGCGGGATCGGGTCCGGAAGGTCGCGGCGCCGGGGGCGCCGCGGGATACGGCCGCGGGGCGCGGCGCAGGAAGCCGGGCTCGACGGTCTCCCCGGCCTCGGGGTGGGGGTGAGACGTGGCAGGGGCCGGCGGCATCGGCCGCTGGCTGACGAAGTAGACGACAGTCGCAAGCAGAAGGGCGCCGGCGAGGCTCAGGAGAACGAGGGCAAAGCTGTTGAGCCGGCGCGGGGACGGAGGGGCGGGGCTTAGGGGTGTCTCGGGCATGACGGCTTGTCTCCAGGGCCTTTTCTTTGAGCGGCGGATCAGCGGGAGTGGCGCTCGAGGACGAGGCGGCGGTCGCCGAGGAGGAAGACGGCGCGGTGGAAGAGCCGGTCGGTGACGTAGTAGTCACCCCGGACGGCGTAGTTGAGGAGGGTCTGCTTGCCCGATTCGTCGAGGGCCGCGAGGACCGGGGCCTCGAGATCCTTGGGACGGCTCGGCAGGTGGATATAGCAGTGGAGGCCGTCGTCGAAGACCTGGGCGGGAGTCCAGGGGAAGCGATGCTCGGGCTGCCAGGTGTAGGAGAAGTTGAGGGCTTCTAAGTCGGCACCGGCGAGCGGGACGCTCGCGGCGGCGACCTCGGCGGCGCGGGTGTTGGCGCGGCTCCAGGTCTCGACGAACTCGTTCGGGTGGTAGAAGCGGACGAGGGGGGTATAGGGGAGGTGCGGGTTGTAGCCGCGGTCCGCGGCCTCGTCGCAGGGCGGGCTGTCCAAGAGGAGCTGGTAGACGTGGCGGTCGGTCGTGACGACGAGGTTCGTCGTCACGTTGCAGGCCGTGGGTTTGACGAAGAGGAGCGGGGTCGCGCCAAAGGTGCCGGTCGCGGCGGGCTGAACGGCCCAGCGCTCGGAATCGCCGGTCGCGACATGGAGGACCTGCTCGCCGCGGGCGAGCTCGACCGCGCAGACCCGGAGCGGAGCGCAGCGGAGAGTGGCGGAGGCATAGCCGTACGGGACGAGAGTGACGCCGGGGCGCTCGATGACGGGCGGGCGCGTGCCGGTCTTGAAGGCCTCGACGGATGCGAGAGCACCGTCCGGATCGTCTGCCGGCGCCGGTACTGTCGGCACTGCCGCCGATGCCGATGGAGGTGGGGTCGCGGGGAGCGAGCTCGGAGTGCCGGCGGCTGTCGTTAACAACGCCGTGGGTGCTTCGGTCGACGGGGCGATCTCCTGGGCGGCGGCGACGCCGGAGCCGAGGATCGAGAGGGCAAGGACCAGGGCGAGAGCGGGGGCACTGCGCTTTATCACGGGTGTGCTCCTTTCGGGGCGGAAGAGGCGATCTGGGACCAGGTGATGCTCTGGACCCAGATGCCTAAGGGATTGGCCTGGATGCGGTCGGCCTGCGACGGCGGCTCCAGGCGGAGATGGAGATAGGCCTCCCAGGCGGTCGTCGAGGGCGCGCCCAGGCGGGGGGAGGTGGTCTCGGTCCAGAGGACCTTCCAGGTATTCGAGCCCGGGAGCTGGAGGACCGACTCGACGTCGGCGCTCCTGGTGGCGGTCTGGGCGAGGAGGCGCGGATCGTGGGCAGGGTCGGCGAAGTAGCCGTCGAGAAACGCGCGAGCATCGGCCGTGACGTACTGGTAGGCCCTGAGCAGCGCGTCTCTCTCTGCGGTCGAGTCGGGGTAGACCGTGCGGACGCTCGCGACGAAGCGGGTGAGCTCGGCGACGATGATCCGGTGGTCGGTCTTCTTGATGGGATCGGCCGGACCGAAGGCGACGGCGCGGCCGAGCTTGTCGACCTCGACGACGTAGGGAGTGAAACGGGAGGTGAGGGCGAGCCGGCAGAGAGTCGCGGTCTCAAAGAGGAGGAGAGCGAGACAGGCGAAGGTCGCGAGCTGCCAGTTGCGCTTGCCCTTGGCGAGATCGGAGTAGGTACCTTCGAAAGCGCGGCGCCCGTCGAGAAAGGTCGGTTCGGGTTTCATACGTGACCGCGGAGGGCCTCGGAGAGGCGGATGTGGGCCTGAGCGGTCAGGTTTCCGGCGGCCGAGCCCGGGATCCTCCAGACCAGGAAGACGAAGGTGAGAGCGCCGGCCAAGACCTCATAGGCCGGCTTCAAGTTGGCCGGGTAGTCGGCGGTCGAGGCGCCGGACGCGAGCGCCTGCCAGTGGGGGACGAGGGTCGTGCCGACCGCGACCAAGGCGTAGAGGAAGAAGATCTTGATGCCGACACGGACGGCGTAGAGGAGGTAGTTGTCGGCGAGCGGCGCGGTCGCGCGGAAGCCGGCAAAGCCGAGGAAGAGGACCCCGGTCGAGAGGACGACATAGGACTCGACGAGGACCAGCAGGAGCTGGACGGCGATCATGGCGAAAGAGAGCCAGACCAGGAAGGCGACGAGCATCGAGACGAGACTCGCGGCGGGGTGGGTGAAGAGGCCGAAGTCGTTGGCGGCGAGGAGAATGCCGATCGAGAGCTGCTCGCCGTCTTCTAAGACCTGGGTCGGGTTGACGGTCGTCGCGCCGGAGGCGATCTGGCCGGCGGTCTCGAAGCCGTGCGTGATCGCCGGCACCCAGAGGGGAAAGAACGTGATCAGGGTGTAGCAGAAGGAGAGGACGAGGAATTTCAAGAGGAAGTTGGCGCAGATCTCCTCGAGCGAGGTCCGGCGCAGTCCCCAGAGGAGAGCGGAGACGGCAAGCTCGATGATGGCGAGTCCGGCAAAGGTGTGCTGCGCGACCGGCAAGAGGCGCTCGAGCCATTGCGAGCTCGCCGTGTCATAGGCGCTTCGGACGTCGTCGAAGACCTGGGCGTGCGCCGCGGCGGGCACGAGCACAGAGGCGACGACGACGAGAAAAGAGAGGAGCAGAGTCGTTCGGCGCACGGGCTTAGCCTCCGTACCGCGACCACGAAGGTTGGAAGGAGAAGCCGGGCGAGGAGGGAGACGGCTGGGCGAGGGAGTTCGTCAGGACCTGGCGAAACGTCGCCTCCGATTGAGCCTCACGGTTTAATTGATGGGCGTAGAAGACGGCGTGGAGGTTGGCGGTCGCGGCGAGGGTCCGCTTGGTGACGGAGAGCTCCTGGGCATTGAAGGTCTGGAGACTGTTGAGAGCCTCGAGCGACTGCTCGGGGCCCTGGGCGGCGTCGACCTGGCCCTTGATGCGCTCTAAGAGAAGCTGGTCGTTGATGTCGTGCTGGTACTCCTGGTGGAGCGTGCGAAGCGCATTGCCGAAGGTGTCGAGGGCGCTTCGGCCCTGAAGCTGGCTCTCCTCGGCGTAGATCTTCCAGGGCTGGTAGCCGGGGAAGGTGGCGTTGTAGGTCTCTAAAACGTTATCGAGGCTGTAGGCCAAGGCCTTGCCCTGCCGCATCAGGTAATCCATGTAGGCGATCAAGTCATAGACCTCACGCCAGTTTCGAACGTCGAGTTTCTTGAGCGATTGGTAGTCGTTTTTGATCTGCTGGATCTGGTTTCGGATCTGGGTGTACTGCTGGACGATCTGCTCGGCGAACTGGACGTAGTGGAGGATGTGGTAGTAGAGATTGAGGACGATGTGGGCGTAGTCGGTGACAGGGATGATCGCGTGCGCCGGCTGAGCCGCCGGGAAGAGCAGAAGAAAAACAAGAAAGGCGGCGGCGAGCCGGAGCGGAGTGCGGCGTTGCCTCATGACAGGGCTCCTTTGAGCTGGAGGTAGCGGTCGGCCCAGGCGGCAAGGCCGCGCTCGCGCAGCCACTGGGCGGGCCAGGTGAGGGGATCTCGGGTGCGGAGGGCCTCGGCGCGGGCGACGGTCTCCTGGAGGCTGATTCCCTCGGCGGCGGCGAGGAAGGCGAGGGCGGCGGGACCCAAGTCGAGCTGGAAGAGCCTCTGACCGGCCGGGCTCGAGAAGTAGTAGTCGCGCTTCGGCGTCGCCTTGGCGAGGAGGGCGATCGCCGCCGGTGAGAGCCCGAGGTCGGCGTAGAGGGGGGCGTGGCCCGGGCTCTCAGCGTCAGGATTGGGGAGGAGAATCCGGGTCGGGCAGCTCTCGACAAAGACGTGCCGGTGCTCGGAGGCATAGAGCTGCGACAGGCTCTGGGTGACGAGGACGACCGAGGCG
>JAXDLD010000323.1:0-13392 GCA_034666805.1 Acidobacteriota bacterium | reverse complement strand
CCAGAGAGGCTGCCAAACGTAGGCCCAGGAGGCGTGCTCAGCGGGGGCTTGCGCGAGCCACCCTCGCGCGAGCCGAACCAGTTCGGGAGTGCCTGTATTCGCTTGCCAGAGGATCTCCCAAACGAATTGCCAGGAACCATGCTCGGCGGGTGCCCGCGCGAGCCATTCGCGCGCGAGTCGTTCCAGTTCCGAATCGCTTGGTGCCGCTTGCCAGAGAGGCTGCCAAACGTAGGCCCAGGAGGCGTGCTCAGCGGGGGCTTGCGCGAGCCACCCTCGCGCGAGCCGAACCAGTTCGGGGGTGTCTGTATTCGCTTGCCAGAGGATCTCCCAAACGAATTGCCAGGAGGCGTTCTCGGCGGGTGCTCGCACGAGCCACTCGCGCGCGAGTCGTTCCAGTTCAAGGTCGCCGGGCGCCGCCTGCCAGAGAGGCCGCCAGATGGACTTCCAGGAGACGAGTTCAACTGGAGCCTGTATGAGCCACCCCCGAGCAAGGTCTGTCAGTTCGGGATCGGCAGGTAATGCCTGCCAAAGGATCTCCCACACATATATCCAGGAGTAGTGCTCAGCGGGCGCGCGTTTGAGCCACTCCCGAGCGAGTCGAGCAAGCTCTGAATCGTGAGGTGCCGATTTCCACAGCCGCTTCCATATGAGATGCCAGGAGTGTTCGGCGGGTGCGCGTTCGAGCCACTCCCGAGCAAGTCGCGCGAGCTCGATATCACCTATCTCCGTTCGCCAGAGAGATCTCCAGATGAAGGGCCAAGAGCCGTGCTCAACAGGCGCCCGAACTAGCCACTGCCGAGCCAGGAGTTGGACCTTGGGATCTTGAGGGAAGAGCTTGAGGAGCCATTCAAGTAAGAAACTGACATCCGTGCTCGCAACGTTGATCCATTGGATAGACCAATCCCGAAGCTCGGCGGCTGGATCATGAGCACGACAAAGAGCCTCCAAAATGAAATTGGCGGAGGGCTGTTGGTGCCAGAGTTCCGCCCACTCCCTCGCCCACTGCTGGGCCTGAGGCAGCAGTGGGACAAGCTCGCTGAGCAAGTAGCACGCAGCAAACTCCGCGTGGTGTCTCTGAGTCCACTCGACGACGGAGACAGGGATCTCCTGACCTTTGGAATGGTGCAGGATTTCCCTTCCCAGATCGCTCCACGCCAAGTCCGCTGGAGCAACCCGGATCAGCTCCTGCGCCAGGGACAACAGAGTAGGTTCTCCGTTGGAGACAATGAGGGACTGCCGTAGAAGACGGCTCGTTTCTGCCCTCCTGGGATGGCGCCTTGCCCAGGCTTCAATCAGAGGCCATAACCGAGGGTCCTGGAGCCGAAAAAGTGCGTCCCATACGACCGGTACCCATTCCTTCCAATCCAATTCCAACGAATCGGAAAGGAGATCAAGAATAGCCGTCGCAGCCCGCTTCGCGAGAGGCTCGGGTAGATGTCCCAGGTTCTGCAATAGTTTGTGGCAGGTAAGGCGTAGCCCGGTCTCTCCAAGGTTCTCCATACGGACGGCAGTGATGGCGCTGAGAGTCGGGTCAGGTTCGAGGCGAAGCTCGGGGCAGAGAGCCTGTACTTCAACCCACACCGGGAGATCGGAAAGAGGTAATGGGCCGTTCGCCACTATGAAGAGGTAGAGCTCCCCCAGAGTTTCGCGCCCGAGATCGGGATCGAGCCGTTCCTCGACGAGTTGCGGTGCACGGGATGACTCCTTGAGGATACGCGCAAGCGCCCAGAGCGGTGCCATTCGGTTCCGCGGGGCTCCACCATGGAGAAGGCAGTCTTTCACCGCGCCTATCAAGTGGGACTTACGCTCTTCACGGTTGTTCCGGCTTAAGGGGTACCAGGATTCGTAGATGGCATTGGAAAGGTGGGGATGGGCAAGCCACATGCCTGGACGCCCGCCGGCTTCTTCGGCGATGTGCTCCTCACTCCGCAGGCGGTTGAAGATGTCGACTTGATGCGGAGTAAGCTCACGCTGGATCGCCTCACGCGGGTAGCCCACGTAGAGGCGGTTGAGCGCCAGGAGCTTCGTCACGAAATGGTCAATGGCTCCGCTCGGGTCCGCTCCGCGCAGCCGTCGGCGAAAGTTGGCCGCGAAGTTGGGCAGGGTTCGAGCGACGCGCCATTCGAAAAAGAGTTGGACGAGCAGCACGTTCTGATCACCGATGTCCGGAGGCTCCTTTCCGGTACGTTGCCGATACCACTCACGGAGATTCTGAAGCTCCTCCTCCTCCTCGACGGGGAGAGCGTGAGTCTCGAGCAGGACATCCCGCGACATTTCCGCCTGCAGAGCTTCGGCCTGTTCGCTCGGCCCGCAGCAGAAGAGCAGGGGAACTTCGTCGGGCCGGTTTCCCTCGCGTGCGTCCTGAATGACCGTAAGAGCTTCGCGCCAGAGAGCAGCAGCCTCCATCTGCTCGGCTGGGGCGAAAGGATCGTCGAGGCCGACGATGACGGGACGACCCTCCCGCTGCAGCCGGCGAGCCCACCGAAGGGTTCGCGGCAGCGCCTCTACCTTGTCAGCGATCCAGAGGATGGGGCCTCGACCGCGCTCGTGCAAGCGCGCTAGGAGATGGAGAAGGGCGACGCTCTTTCCTGAGCCGGACCTGCCATCGATCCAAAAGACGGGGACGCGCAGCCCCTGGTCCTGTCCCGCCGGGTCGCTATCGATCCAGGCCTCCGCGTGGTCGGTGAGAGCGGCATAGACCTCCGGCCGCGGGGCGAAGAATCCCTCGGAGAGATGGCGAACTTGGGGTTGACTGCCGGAGAGGAAACCGCCATGGGTCACTTCCGAAGGGGGCTGGTCCCCCGTTTCCCAGATATAGATGCCAGGCGGCCGGGCCTCTCTGTCACTGCCCCTGAGCTGATGCAGGTCGCTCCAGATGAACTTGGCCGTCGCCTCAAACGAGCCACCCTCCGCTGTAGCGTCCTGAAGGAGTCCCAACCAGCGATAAACCAGGTCGAGGGGGTTTCCGCAATCGAGCTTGTTGGCGAGCAGGGCGAGAAGCTCGTCCTCAGGGTCGGGCTCGATGGCCGGCGAGATCTTCTGGAGGAAGAGGCTGAGATCTCCAGGATTCGGGCTGAGTTCGGGGTGCCAATCGGAGAGAGCGGCCTTGATCTCCGACTCCGTTCCACGGGACGCCAGAACTCGATAGCGAAGCTTGTCCGCCAGGCGTGGAGTCCTGCGCGCAGCCAGCTGATGGAGAAGCCAGAGCTCCTCCAGGGCGGAGCGCACGGTTTTCCGGGTCGCGGTCTTCTTGATCTGCGTGATAGTGACGGCCTGGCCGCTTTCCACGGTCAGGAGATCGGAGAGACGTTCCGTAAAGACTCGGGGGCGCGCTTGCTCTTCGCGGGAGGCTGCCAGCCAGGCCTCAACGGTGTGCAGGAGGACCGCAAGGAACTGATACCTGAAGCCGGAGAGTGCCTGGAGCGCGCCCTCGGCCCGGTTCCGATACTCCGCTTTCCAGGCGGTCTCGAGTTCCCGGACCTCCGCGAGAAGAGCGTGCAACTCAGTCTGGTCGCTTGGCATTACGCAAATTCTATCCTGAACGCACCTGGAGGGACGACAGTACGACGAGATGCGGGATGACCGCTATCCGATCCTTGGACGACCACGGCGATCGCCAAGCTGCATGGCCTCCGTCTCACCATCGAGGACGCCACCGGGTTGCCGCGTGACGCTGGCGGGATGAGCGGGGTGCCGGCGAGCCGCGAGCGCGATCCGGCTTGAGGCGACCTTCACCCAGCCCGCTTGGTGAGAACGAAGTGCATCACAGCGGTAGTGGTCACGTGCTCCGTACATCGGTACCCCAGCGCCAGCGTATCGACGTTCGCGAGGAGGTGCTCGCCGGAGCCCAGGAGGATGGGGCTGATGGCAACGTGCATTTCATCGACGAGCCCGGCTTCTAAATACTGCCGGATCGTGGCGCCTCCGCCGCCGAGCCGGACGTCCTGGCCGTTGGCTGCTTCCGTCGCCCGTTGCAACGCCGCGTGGATTCCTTCGGTGACGAAGTGGAAGGTCGTGCCACCCGCCATGGTGATGGAGGGCCGGGGATATCGGGTGAGCACGAAGACGGGGGTGTGGTAGGGCGGATTGTCCCCCCACCAACCGGTCCAGGTGTCGTCGGGCCAGGGCCCGCGGACGGGTCCGAACATGTTGCGGCCGAGAATCCACGCTCCGATGTTGGTGAAACCGCGCGCCACGAAATCGTCGTCGATTCCACTCACGCCGCCATCCCCTCCGTGTATCTGCTGAAAGGTGCGGGTGGCGAAGACCCACTCGTGCAGGCCGAGGCCGCCGACACCGAGCGGGTTGTCGAGGTCCTGGTGGGGACCGGCACCGTAGCCGTCTAAGGAGATGGCGAAGTTATGGATGCGCAGCTTGGACATGGTTGGACCCTTTCTCGCGGTTTGGCTCTTGCCTCCTGCACGCCCTGCAGGTCTCGCCCTTGAAACGCCCGGCACGGCCCGCCCAGAACCCCCACCCGTCCGGGCGCTACAGCTCCGTCTCGTCCTTGAGCTCCCGGGTCATCAGCTCCTCGACCGCCTGGCGCGGGTCCTTCCCCTCGTAGAGGATCGCCACCATCTGCCGGGTGATGGGCATCTCGACGCCGCGCTGGGCCGCGAGCTTGGCCACCGCGAGCGAGTTGCGGATGCCCTCGGCGACCATGGTGGTGCTGCCGGTGATCTCTTCGAGAGTCTTGCCCTGGGCGAGCTCCAGGCCCGTGCGGCGGTTGCGCGAGAGGCCGCCGGTGCAGGTCAAGACGAGGTCGCCTAAGCCGGCGAGCCCCGCGAAGGTCCGCGCCTGGCCGCCGTAGGCGATCCCCAGGCGGGTGATCTCGTGCAGGCCGCGGGTGATCAGGGCGGCCAGGGTGTTCTGCCCGAAACCCAGGCCGAGCGCCGTGCCGGCGGCGATGGCGATGACGTTCTTCGCCGTGCCGCCCAATTCCGCCCCGACCACGTCGTGCGAGGAGTAGAGGCGCATCAGGCGGGTGGAGAGCGATTCCCTTATCCCGGTCGCGTAGTCGCCATCCTCCGAGGCGATGACCGCCGCCGTGGGGACGTTC
This sequence comes from Acidobacteriota bacterium, assembly GCA_034666805.1. GTDB lineage: Bacteria > Acidobacteriota > Thermoanaerobaculia > Multivoradales > UBA5704 > DASQPA01. Next base: position 8,333 of record JAXDLD010000323.1, on the reverse strand, counting down.
CGCGCCACCTCGGCCGCGAAGCTCGGGCCGCAGAGGACGGCGAAGCGCACCTCGCGGTCGGCCGCGATCCCCTCCTCGAAGGTCACCTGGCTCATCCGCGCCAGGGTGTCGGCCTCGATCCCCTTGGTGCCGGAGACGAGTTGGAGGGGCCGGTCGCCCGGATGGAGGGCGAGGAACTCCTGGAGCACCTTGCGGAAGCCATGCGAGGGGACGACCAGGAGCACCAGCTCGCAGCCTAAGAGGTCCGCCATCTCGGAGGTCGGCACCAGGCCGTCGGGCAGGGTGACTCCGGGGAGATAGTCGGCGTTGATCCGCTCCCCCACCATCCGCGCCGCGAGCTCCTTGTGCCGCGCCCAGAGCACCACCTGGTGACCGCCCACCCCCGCGAAGTGGACGGCGAGCGCCGTCCCCCAGGAGCCGGCGCCGAGGACGCCGATCCGCTGCCGCGGCCTATTCGGCATGCGAAACCCCTTCGGAGGCCGGCGCCCGCCGCTCGCCGAGCCGGGGCTCGGTGCCGGTGGCCAGGCGGCGGAGGTTCCCGAGATGCTTGACGACGATGAGGAGCCCCAGGGTGACCGCGGCGAGGAGCACCCAGGCCCCCGCCTCCCCCGGCCAGGTCTCCCAGCCGAGGTGCTGGCAGAGGAGGACCATGACCGGGAAGGTCACCCCGGCGACGACCGAGCCCAGCGACATGTAACGCTTCCAGAAGACGACGAGGAGGAAGACCAGGAGAGTGAGGCCGAGGGCGAGCGGGGCCAGGGCCCCCATGGCGCCCGCCGAGGTGGCGACCCCCTTGCCGCCGCGGAAACCGAAGAAGACCGGGTAGACGTGCCCGAGGACCACCGCCACCGCCGCGGCGCCGACCACCGCCGGCAGGGCGCCGAAGGCCCGGGCGGCGGCGATGGCGGCGGCCCCCTTGCCCACATCGAGCAGGAGGACGGCGGCACCGGTACCCTTGCCGGCGGCGCGCATGGCATTAGTGGCGCCGGCGTTGCCGCTCCCCACCGTGCGGATGTCGCGCCCCTGGAGGAGCCGGACCAGCAGGTAGCTCCAGGAGATCGAGCCCAGGAGATAGGCGCCGGCCACGAGGGCGAAGTCGAGCGCCGGGGAGGGCTTCACGCGGCACCCTCCTCCCCGAGGCCGTTGAGCGGGAAAGCCTCAACCACTCGGTAGCGCGCGCCACCGGGGCTCAATCGGCTCTCGAAGAGGGCCACGCGGGCGACCGGGAAAGGCTCGCCCACGGGGCCGGCGAAGGCGGCGGTCCAGGTCTCGATCGCCGGCCGCGGCCAGTTCTCCGGGCAGCGGGCGAGCGTGATGTGTGGGTTGTAGGGGCGCGACTCGGGCTCGTAGCCGACCGCTTGGACGGCGGCGGCGGAGACCGCCGCCTGGAGCGCGGCGAGCCCGGGGCCGGCCTCGACCCCGATCCAGGCCACCCGCGCCGGCCGGCGGGGCGGGAAGGTGCCGCCGCCCGCGAGCGCCATCGTGAACGGCGCCCGCGCCGAGGCGGCGGCCAGGGCGGCGCTGAAGGTCGGGAGGGCCGATTCGTCGATGGCGCCGAGAAAGATCAGGGTGAGGTGGATGGCGTCCGGATCGACCCAGCGGGCCGGGGGGAGCTGGCCGCGCACCGCCTCCAGCCGCCGCCGGGCCTCCTCGCGCGGCCCCTCGGGGACCTCGATGGCGACGAAGAGACGCATCATCGCCAGAGGGACTCGACGGAGCCCGCCGCCGTACCGCCGAGGAGGAGCCGGCGCAGCATCTCCAGGGCGAGCTGGCTCGCGAACCAGCGGATCCGCTCGCGGTCGCCCGGAAAGCGAAAGCGGCGGTGGACGACCTGGCCGCCGGGGCCCGCCACGGCGACGTGGACGGTGCCGACCGGCTTGGCCTCGCTGCCGCCCCCCGGTCCCGCCACCCCGGTGATCCCGGCGCCGTAGTCCGTGCCCAGGGCGCGGCGGACCCCCTCCGCCATGGCCCGAGCCACCGGCTCGGAGACCGCGCCGTGCTCGGCTAAGAGCTCCTCGGGCACGCCTAAAAGCCGGGTCTTCTGGGAATTGGAGTAGGTGACGACCCCGCCCGGAAAATAGTCGCTGCTGCCGGGGATGCGGGTGAGGCGCTCGGCCAGCAGCCCGCCGGTGCAGGACTCGGCGGTGGCGAGCGTGGCCCCGGCCTGGCGCAGGAGGTCGCCCACCACCTTCTCCAGGGTCTCCTCGGCCTGCCGGGTGTAGACCGCGCTCCCGGCCAGGGTGGCGAGCCGCTCCGCCATGGCGGCGAGCCGCCCGGCGCGCTCCTCCTCGGGGCCCGCGGCGGTGGCGATCAGCTTGATCTCGCCCAAGCTCGCGAGGATCGTGATCGACTCCCGCCCGAACTCGTCGTAGGCGGGGGCGATCCGCTCCTCGACCTCCGACTCGGGGAGACCGGCGATCTTCAGGGTCACCGACTCCCGGGCGATCCCCCCCGAACGCTCGGCGAGCCAGGGCTCGAGCTGGTCCGCGATCATCCCTTCCATCTCGTAGGGCACGCCGGGAAAGAGAAAAATCGTCACCCCGTCGGCATCCACCCGCAGGCCGGGCGCCGTGCCGCGCGCGTTGGGGAGGACGACCGCCCCGTCGATCACCTCCGCCTGCCGGCGGTTGACCTCGGGCATGCGCCGGGCGAAGGAGCGGAAGCGCTCTTCGAGGGTGGCGAGGACCTCGGGATCGAGATGGAGGCCGCGGCCGAGGGCGGCGGCGACGGCCGGCCTTGTGACGTCGTCGGCCGTGGGCCCGAGGCCGCCGGTCACGAGGACGAGGTCGACCCGGGCGAGGAGGTTCCTCACCTCCACCGCCAGCTCCTCCTCGGAATCGCCCACCACCGCCTTCTTGCGCAGCTCGACCCCGTGCCGGTCGAGGACCGCGGTGAGGCGTAGGGAGTTGGTGTCCAGGCGCTCGGTGCCGAGGAGCTCGGAGCCGATGGCGAGGATGGCGGCGCGCATGACCGGGGATGATAGCGCACCGCGCGTTGACTCCTGATGGCGCCCCACCGTAGGATTCGGCGTTATGCGCCCAATCCCCGTCCCTTTCTTGAAGTCGTTGAGCTCTCTGCTGCTCGTGCTGCTCGTGGCAAGTCCCGCGACGAGCGCCACGGCGAGCCCTGCGGCGGAGTCGCGGCAGCCCGCGGTCTTTCGGGCGGAGAGCCAGGTCCAACTCGAGCTCGCCTCCGGCGAACGGGTCGCCCCGCGGCTGCCGGCCGGCGCCGAGCTGGCGAACGCGGCGGCCCTGGGGGACCACGGCTGGGTGGTCACCGCCCTCGACAAGCGGGAGATCGTCGTCCGGATGAACGAGGGGAGCCGTGGGGCGGTGGCGGCGACCCTCCCCGCGCTGCCGGACGTCTTCGGCGGCAGCCTGCGCCGCGAGCCTCTCCCCCTGGTCGAGGACGGGCACCTGGGCGGCCTGGTCTGGCTGGAAGGGGATGGCCCGCGCGGGCTCGGGGTTCGCTTCGCGCGCTGGAACGGTACCGGCTGGGAGGCGCCGCGGACGGTCGCCGCCCCGGGCCCAGGCAGCCAGCTCGCCCTGACCGCCGCCCGCTTGGCCGACGGCCCCTGGCTCCTCGCCTGGAGCGCCTTCGACGGCCACGACGACGAGATCGTCTGGAGCCGGCAGGCCGCCGACGGCACCTGGAGCGCCCCGCGCCGGGTGGCGGCGGACAACTCCGTGCCGGACGTCACCCCCGCCCTGACCGCGACCGCCGGCGGCGCCCTCCTCGCCTGGAGCCGCTTCGACGGCACCGGCTACCAGGTGGTCACCTCCCGCTTCCGCGCCGGCAAGTGGGAAGAGCCGCGCGCCGCGGCCCCCTCCGGCTCGCTCTTCCCCGCCTTCCAGCCGGCCTCGTCATCGGGAACTGGGGCGGGGACCGCGGCCTATCTCCTCTACCAGACCGCCGCCCCGCGCGGCTGGGCGGCCGTCGAGGTCGACGGCTCCGGCCAGACCGGCGCCATCGCGAAAATTGCCAAGGTCGCGACCGCCAGCCACGACCAGCCGGTGGTGGAGGCGTCCCCCGACCGCTCCGGGGTCACCTTCCGCTGGCCGGGCACGGGCGAGGAGCGCGCGGCCTCCTGGGTGCGGCCATGAGCCGCCGCCTCGCCGTCCTCGCGCTCTTCGCCGTCCTCCTCCCGGGGCTCCCCGGAGCCGCCGCGGCGCAGAACCGCTACATCGCCTTCGGCGACAGCATCACCGAGGGGTTCGGCGACACCAAGGGCCTCGGCGGCTACCCGGCGCGGCTCCAGACCCTCCTCGCCGCGCGCGGCCAGGTTGGTGCCGTGGTGATCAACGCGGGCCTGGGCGGCGAGACCACCGCCGGGGGGCTCACGCGGATCAACCGGGTGCTCGCCAGCGCGGCAACCGGCGACACCCTCCTCCTCATGGAGGGGACGAACGACGTCAACGCCAAGATCTCGCCCGAGACCACCGCCTTCAACCTCGAGCAGATCGCCCAGAAGGCCGCGAACGTGGGCGTCTCGACCGTCCTCGCGACCCCCATCCCCCGCGAGCCCGCCGCCAACACGGACGGCAACAACGAGGTCACGGGGATCCTGGCCGGGCTGATCCGTGAGGACGCCTTCGTCCACGGCCGCCGGCTCGCCGACCCCTTCGAGGTCTTTCTCCACCTGACCCCGGACGTCTTCAATCAGGACTACCTGGGCGGCGAGGACAAGCTCCACCCCAACGCCAAGGGCTACGACCGCCTGGCCCGGGTCTTCGCCGACGCCCTGACGGGGGTGGACGCCGTGCCGCCGGTGACCGGCGACATCCAGCCCAAAGACGGCGCGCTCAACGTGCCGGCGACGACGCCGATCAAGATCGTGCTCTACGACTTCGGCGCCGGCATCGACCTCGCGACGGTCAAGCTGGTGATCAACGGCCTCGACGTCGACACCCCGGTCACCGGCAACGACCGCCGGCTCCAGATCAACTACCAGCCCCCGGCGCCGCTCGTCGGCGTCGTCACCGTGAGCCTCAGGGCGAGCGACAAGGCGAAGCCGGCCAACGTGCTCGACCGGCCCGTCACCCGGTTCCAGATCACCGGCACCACCTTCCTCCCGGCGGACCTGAACCGGGACGGCCGGGTGGATGGCCAGGACCTCGTGATCCTCGCCCTGGCCTTCGGGGCGCGCCGCTTCAACGACAATTTCAACCTGGCCGCCGACTTCAACGGCGACGGCTCGGTCGACGGCCTGGACCTGGCGGTCCTCGCCGCCAGCTTCGGCAAGAGCACCTTCTAGGCCGCCGATAGAGAGAGGGGCGGATGAGCTTCCTCCTCTACCTCGCCGGCGGCGCGCTCGTCGGCGCCCTCGTGCGCTGGTGGCGCCCGCGGCCCGGCTGGGGCTGGATCGCCGGCTACTGGCTGCTCGCCGGCGCCTTCTTCGCCGCGCCGCTCACCACGACGGCGCTCCAGGTGCCGACCGACATCGTCTATCGTTTCCGGCCCTGGCGGGCGAGGGTGGACGCGCCGGTCCGGCCCGCCAACGACCTCCTGGGCGACGTCCCCCTCGAGTTCCTCCCCAACCGCGCCCTGGTAAGGGACCGGCTGCTGCGCTTCGAGGCGCCGCTCTGGGCCGGCGAGCTCGGCACCGGCCAGCCGCTCCTCGGCAACGCCCAGTCGGCGCCGTTCTCGCCCCTCGCCCTCCTCACCCTCCCCCTGCCGCCGGTCCGCGCCCTGCCGGTGACCGCCGCCCTCAAGCTCTTCCTCTCGCTCCTCCTGACCGACGCCCTGCTCGCGGCGCTCGGGGCCGGCCGCGCCGGCGCCGCCTTCGCGGCGCTCGCTTTCGGCTTCTCGGTCTTCTCGACCTGCTGGGCCTACCATCCGCACGGCATGGCGAGCGCCTGGCTCCCCGGGGTGATGCTCGGCCTCGTCCTGCTCCGCCGCGGCGAGCGCGGGGGCCTGGCCGGCCTCGCCGCCTGCGCGACCGGCATGGCCCTCTCCGGTCACCCCGAGACCCTGGCGCACACCGCCTTGGCCGCCGGGGTGGTCGCCCTCGTCCTCCTCTGGGCCGGCGGCGGGGCGCCGCGAAAGCGCTATCTCGTGGGCCTCACGGTAGCGGCGGCGATCGCCGCGGGCTTGACGGCGCCGGTGCTCCTGCCGGTCGTCGAGGCGCTGCCGGAGGCGGCCCGCGCCGAGGTGGTCCGGCGGTCGCCCGAGGAGGTGCAGCCGCCGCCCTTCGCGGCGCCCACCCTCCGGGTCCTCGTCGACCCCGTGGTCTACGGCAGCCCGCGCGACGGCGACTGGAACGGGCCCTGGAACTGGAACGAGCTCTGCAGCGGCTACGCCGGCCTGCTCGCCCTGGCCCTCGCTCTCGCCGCCGCCCTCACCCTCCGCGGCCGGGTGCTCGCCATCCTGGCCGGCGGCGCCGCCGCGCTCGCCGCCGCCTTCGCCATTCCGCCCTTCCTCGGCCTCGTGCGCGCGCTACCGCTCCTCGGCGCCGCCGCCAACGGCCGGCTGCGGCTGTTCTGGGTGCTGGCGGTGGCGGTCGCCGCCGGGCTCGGCCTGGAGCCGCTCGCCGCCCGCCGCGACGGACGCTTTCTCGCCGCCGCCTGCACCGCTGCCGCCGCTCTCGCCCTGGCGCTCGGCCGCCCGCCCCAGGCTCCCTGGCAGCTCGCCTGGTGGCTGGCGACCCTCGCCACCTGCGGCCTCACCGCCCTGGCCTTCCTCTGGCTCGCCCTCCGGCCATCTACCACAAAGGAGAGGTTCGCCCGTGGGCTGCCCTGGCTGGCCCTCGCCGCCCTGGCGCTCGACCTCGGCCTTCTCAACGGCCGTTTCCTGCCGGTCCTCCCCGCCCGCTTCGACCTCGCCCCTCCCCCCGCCGTGGCGATGCTGACGGGCGAGCTCGCCGCTCACCCTTCCGCGCCCTTCCGGGTGATGGGGGTCGGGCTCGACCTGACCCCGAACCTGGCTTCTTTCTACGGTCTCTGGGACCCCAGAGCCGACGACCCGATGCAGCCGGCCCGCGCCGCCCGGGTCGTAGGCCGGGCGTTGCGGCCCGGCTTCGAGGTCGGCGACCCGATCTACATGCCGCCGCGCCCTCCCTATCCCGACGAGCTCCTGAGCTATCTCGGGGTGCGCTACCTGCTCACCCGGAAAGGCGAGGCGCTCGGCCCTCCCTGGGAGAGGGCCTGGAGCGGCCCGGGCGGCGAGCTCTGGCGGAACCCCGCGGCCCTGCCGCTCTTCTTCCTCCCGCGCCCTCAGGCAGGCAGCGCCCGCTTCCGGCAGACCACGAGCAACGGCTTCGAGATCGCCACCGACACCCCGGCCGGCGGCCTGGTGGCGTCGAGCGTCGCCTGGAGCCCCGCCTGGCGGCTCGCGGTCGACGGCGTTCCCGCGCCGCTCCTCCGGGTCAACGCCGGCTTCCTCGGCTTCCGGGTGCCGGCCGGGGCGCACCGCGCCGTCCTCGACTACCGTCCCGCCGGTTGGGTCTGGGGCTTGCGGCTCGCCGGGCTCACCTCAGTCGCCCTCCTCGCCTTCGGCGCCCTCCCCGCCGCGCGCCGCAGGTCGGCCGCGCCTCAGCCCACCCGTTCGTAGACGAGCGGGGGTGCCGCGGCCTCGTCCGCGACCGTGAAGCAGTCGGCGAAGCGGGCGGTGAGCGCCGGGTCCTCCCGGCGCAGGTAGAGCCGCGCCAGCTCCTCCCCCGCCGCCACCTCGCGGCCCAGCCGGGTGAGATAGCGGAGCGAGATGCCGGGATCGATCTTCGCCTCCGGCCGGGCCCTCCCCGCTCCCGCTTCGAGGAGGAGGAGGCCGAGCTGGCGGGTGTCGACGCCGGCCAGCCGGCCGCTCCGCGCGGCGAGGATCGGCCTCTCGACCGGGGCTAAGGGCAGGCTCGGCTCGTCGAGCCACTCCGGCTCCGCCCCCGCGAGCGCCGCCCACTCGAAGAAACGCCGGCGCGCTCGGCCGGAGCGCAAGGCCTCCGCGAGCACGGGCCGGGAGAGCGGGGTACCGGCGAGCCGTGAGACCTCCTCGGCGAGCGCCAGGGTGAGCTCGGCGGTGTCCTCCGGCCCCTCCCCCGCCAGGCAGGCGAGCGCCTCGCGGACCTCGGCGGCATGCCCCACCCACTCACCCGTAGGCTGGCTCATGTCGGTGATCAGGGCCGACGCCGCCGTGCCCAGGGCCCGGGCGGTGTCGACGAGCATCCGCGCCAGCTCGCGGGCGTCGTCCAGCGCCGGCAGGAAGGCGCCGTTGCCGGCCTTGACGTCGAAGACCAGTGCGGCGGCGCCGGTGGCGAGCTTCTTCGACAGGATGCTGCCGGTGATGAGCGGCAGGGAGTCGATGGTGGCGGTGCCGTCGCGGAGGGCGTAGAGCTTGCGGTCGGC
>JAXDLD010000322.1:0-3883 GCA_034666805.1 Acidobacteriota bacterium | reverse complement strand
CCATGAGCGGTCAAGCGGCAGGCGCGGATCACTCGCTGCCGGGAGCGGAGGACCGGCTGGCGAGGCACCGGAGACCTGTGAAGAGGATGCTCCAGCTATACTCCTCCCCATGCACCCCCACCGTAACTTTCTCCCTCTGGCCGGCCTGGTCGTCTGCGTCGTAGGCTTCTTGAGCTACTTCTTCCTGTTCTCCCGCTACCCCGTCACCCGCGACCTCCCCTGGACGAGCTGGCTCCTCTTCGCCCTCGGGCTGGGGCTGGCCGCCGTCGGCGTCCGCCGCCCCTTCCGGCAGCCGGAGCGCTATCGGGGGCGATGGATGAGCCCGGTCCTCGCCCTGCTCAGCCTGGGGGTCGTCGGGTCCTTCGTCTTCGCGACCACGGTCGCGTCGCGCCAACTCCCCGCCTCCGCCGGGGCGCCGAAGGTCGGCGAGAAGGCGCCCGACTTCGTGCTGCCGGACTCCGCGGGCCGGCCGGTCCGCCTCTCTGATCTCGTCGGCGGGAAGGCGGGCGGTGGCGGCGCTGGAGCGGCCACCTGGGTCGTCCTCATCTTCTATCGCGGCTACTGGTGACCGTTCTGTAACTCCGAGTTACGGAGTTTCGAAGAGCACCTCCCCGAGCTTACGGCGCGCGGCATCCGGCCGGTGGCGGTGAGCGTCGATCCAGCGGCGGTGACCCGGGCGCATGCCGCGAAGAACGGCTGGACCTACACCTTCCTCGCCGACCCCCAAGCCCAGGTCGTCCGCCGCTATGACCTCCAGCACGACGTGGGCGGCGGCAAGGTCATCTCCCGGCCGGCGGAGTTCCTCGTCGATCCGGCCGGCACGGTGCGGTGGGTCGACCTGACCGAGGACCTCCGCGTCCGCACCCGCCCGGAGACGGTGCTCGCGGTTTTCGATCGCCTCGCCGCCGGGGGGCGGTAGAAGCGCGCAAAAGCTCCAACCTGGCCCAGAAGGAGAACCGATGAGCCTTTTCGACTTTCCCCGTATCAATCTGACGGGTACGCTCAAGATGAACCCCGGGACGGCGAACAACGACGACTACGCGGGTGCCGCCACGCTGCCCGAAGGCTATGGACCGTATACCGGACAGACGCTCGCGCTGATCGATTCGAAGCGGGTCGAGCCGCGGACCTACGGCATGTCCGACGCGGACTTCATCGCCTGGGCGCAAAAGGCACAGACGTTCGATACCGCCGGCGGCCAGCAGCAGATCATCCCCTCCGAGTGGAACTACTACGGGGGCATGAATTCGAAGCTCCTCGCCGCCAGCGTGATCGGTGTGACGACGGCGCCGGGCCAGGTCCATACCAGCCCGGACGGCGGCATCCCGGTCACCGGCCTGCTCGGCGCCACGCTCCCGTTCTCCGGCCACTTCACCGACGTCAACTCGGAAGGCTCGCCGCCCGCGACGCAATTCTTCATCGACAATCTGACCCTGACGCAGGAGGGCCAGACGTGGCTCTGCGGCGGCACGTCCAAGGGCGCCTGCCAATGGCTCAATTTTTATCGCAACGTCAACCTGACCGCGGACGCCGGAGCCGGCGGCTACGTGTACCACGTGCTGCTCAAGAGCTCCGGCGCCACGATCAACATCCCGGGTTTCGACGATCCGAGCATCGTTGGCGTGATCTTTCGCTACTACCTGTACCAGTCGACCCAGACCACGGTCGGCAACCCGGCGATCGAGGCGCTCTACCAGCAGCAGCCGCCGGGGACCAATTCCGCCGTCATCCAGCTCGTGGCCACCTTCGCGCCGCTGTATGACTCCGAAACCATTTTTACGACACCGGTCGGCCGGCTGATGGTGGCGGACACGCCGACGATCGAGACGCCCAAGGGCACGCGGAACAACGGCCAGAACGGCCGGATCGCCCTGGCGCCGGCCGTGCTGGCGGTCGCCGGCAACCGCATCTCCGCCGATTTCTCGGGGACGTTCCCGGAGTACTACCAAGCGGGCAACAATCCAAAATACGATTTCGGCACGGTCTCGCTGGTAGTCACGAACGGGACCGACAGCGCCACGGTCGCGGCGGTCCCCTACGCGGATACGGAGGCGGGGAACCAGGGCGGCTGGCTGTTCGACTTCGACCTCTCGGCGAATCCGGAGGCGCAGCGGATCCTCGCCGCCGATAGGGGCGGCAAGGCCACGTTCCAACTCGTCCATGCCACCTATGGCATCGTGCTGGCGGAGACCGAGTACTACTTCGTCACCAACCAGCAGGCGATCTATGCGGAGCAGGGCGGCTCCGGCACGGAATTCGTGAACCAGGGGGGCCAGGAGCCGGCGAGCGTCTTGGTCTTCCGTCGTGGCCAGGAGCTCGCCGCGGGCTCGTGCCCGCCGATCACGGTCTGGCAGTACGCCTCCATTCCGCTCCAGGCCCCCGGCGACGCGGAGGCCATCGACAGGGGCTACCAGCCGGGCCAGCCGATCGCGGTCGCGACGGACCAGCCGGGCAACTTCCTGTTCACATTCACCGTCCTCGGCCAAGCCCCGCCGCCGGCCAGCTACGGCACCTTCATGTACCCGCCGTACATCACGAATTGGCCCCAGATCAGCCTGCGAATCCTGCCGAACCTGGAGGACTTCAGCCGCTACTTCGTGGACCCGGCGGACCCGGAGCCGGTCGGCAACGACCAGCTCACCTTCGACGTGGTGTACCAGAAGGTGCTGCGAACCTACTACCTGCTCTATCCGGCCATGAACCAGATTTTCGCTCTCAACGACGAGTCGGCGGTGGCCGGGTACGCGCAGGCGATCCTCGACCGCACCTCCTCCGCGCCCGCAAACTGGATGTCGAGCGGATACATGCCGCGCACCCGCGACATGTCCAACAGCCGGCGGACGCTGCTGCAGGCCTGGTGCCGGAAGGTCCTCGCCGGTAACCGGAACGCCTAGCCGCAGAGGGGCCTGTGCTACTCTCGGCCACGACTTTCGCGCTGTCCATCTATCGGTTCCGGAGGAGGTTCGTATGCACTCTCGCTTTCGACGTTTCGTCGTGATCGTTGCAGTGGCAGGGGCGGGAATCGCCGTCGGCCGGGTGTCGAAGGGCGCGGAGACGGGGGCGGCGGAGAAGGCGGTTGAGCTGGCGCAGGAGATGGCGGCGGCAGCGTCGCGGCGGGATGTCAAGAGCCTCGAGAAGCTCATTCCGCAGACCGATCGAGTGGCCTACGTGAGCAATGGCCATCCGATCACCGGAAGGCGGTACGCGGAGACTCTCGGGGGGTATTACGCGTCGCTCAAGAGCCTCGACTTCAAGTGGGATCGCTGGGAGGTTTTCTCAATTGGCGAGCGCGCCGCCGTTTTCACCGGTTGGGCGAGCGCGAAGACCGTCGACCTCAAGGGCAACTCCGAGGCCGGCCGTGCCCTCTTCACCATGGTATTCGCGGACGACGGATCGGGCTGGAAGCGCGTGATCGCTCAGAAATGGCAATCCCAGGTGCCGGCGGTGAGCGCCGCCCACCCGGCCGCGCCGGAGGACCGGGTGCCGCCGGCCTCCGGGATCGCCGTCCACTTCAACGAGTCGGTCACCGTCACCGCCTCGACGTTCCACCTGGAGTGCCCCGCCGGCACCCCGATCGCCGTCACCGCGACATCCGAGCCGGGGTCCGACGACAGTTCATTCCTCCTCCGTCCGGTGAGAAGCCTGCCCGCCGGCGCCGGCTGCAAGCTGAAGGTCAACGCCTCGCAGGTCGCCGATCCCCGCTTCGGCCAGAAGATGGCCGCGGACTACACCTTCTCTTTCAAGGTCGCCGCCGGCTCGTGATATCACCTCAGTGGCTGTGAAAAAATCTCGGCAGGACTTTCTAGCCTCGCTTCTCTGAAGAAAAATCCCCTATCCGTCATCCTGAGCTTGCGAAGGATCTGGGGGAAGGCGAGGCTCGATG
>JAXDLD010000321.1:0-5022 GCA_034666805.1 Acidobacteriota bacterium | reverse complement strand
CTGCGCCGCCGCCGGCAAGCCGCTCCTCGTCACCTGGTACGAGTACTGGGGAGCCTACTGGCGGGGCTACGTCGGCCCCCTCGCCGCCCCCGCCTATCGCGCCGTCGAGTGGCTGACCGCCCAGTTGGGCGACGGTGTCACGGCGACGAGCGAGCTCACCCGCAGCCGGCTGGCGGCGGCCCGCCGCGCCTCCACCCCGGTGTTCGACAGCGACCTCGTCCCCTGCGGGCTCGAGGTCCGCCAGGTGACCGAAGCCGCCGCGGAGAGCGCCGGCACCGGCGGCGGTCCGCCCCTCCTGTTCGCCGGCCGGCTCCTCGCCCACAAGCGGCTCGACCTCCTGCTCCGCGCCGTCGCCCTCCTAGCCACTCGCGGCGGCCCCGCGGGAGAAGCCGAGGGCCCGCTCCTCACCGTCTTCGGCGAGGGGCCGGAGCGCGAACGGCTGGAGGGGCTGGCGCGGGAGCTGGGGATCGCCGGCCGGGTCCTTTTCCGCGGCCATGTGGAAGAGGACTCGGAGGTCTGGCGCGAGCTGGGGAAAGCGCGCCTCGCGGTCCAGCCCTCGGCCCGCGAGGGCTTCGGCCTCTTCCCCCTGGAGGCGATGGCGGTGGGCCTGCCGGTCGTCTACTGCCAATCGCCGGAGAGCGCGGTGGGCGAGCTGGTGCGGGACGGTGTCGAGGGGGTCGCGGTCCCCCCGGAGCCGGAGAAGCTGGCCGCGGTGCTCGCCCGCCTGCTCGAAGACGACGCCGAGTGGCGGCGGCTCTCGGCCAACGCCGTGGCCCGGGCCGCCGGCTACGACTGGGACGCGATCGCCGGGCGGATCGAGGAGATCTGCCAGGCCCTCATCGGCTCCGCTCGGTGACCCCGATTTCGCCGATGACCAGTCCCCGCGCCCCCGGCCACCCCTCGCCGTAGCGCGAGCCCGCGATCTCCTCCCAGGGGACCTCCTCCCAGCGGCACCAGCCCCGGCGTTTCAGACAGTAACGGTGAGAGAAGGGGATGGCGTCCCGCGCCAGGAGAGCGTCCATGTCCGGGTTGTAGCCGAGCGGCAGGGTGACGAGCATCCGCCCCCCCGGGGCAAGCTGGCCAGCGAGGTTCGCGACGGCACGGAGGATCTTCTCCGGGTCTTTCGGCTCCTCGTCCCACCCCACGTGCTCCAGGGTCGAGATGCTGACGATCAGGTCATAGGGGTCGGAGGAGCGGAAGGCGACCACGTCCTCGTTCGTGATCCCGGGCCCGGTCTCGAACTTGTCGAGGATCTGATGCTTCGCGGGAAGATAGTGAGAGAGGACGTTCCCCACCTCCAGGACCCGCTTCCCCTGGTGCTCCTCCAAGAGAGCCCGGGCGATCGGCACCTCGACCGCCCGCTCGTTGCTCCAGGTCGAGTTGTAGGAGTGGAAGAAGCAGGGGTAGGTCTTCCCATGGAGGCGAAAGGTCCGCGGGAAGGCCCGGAACCCGAGCCGCCAGAGCGGGAAGGTCGCCCAGAGGATCCCGACCCGGAGAACATAGACGAGCCCCTTTTCGCCGAGCGCCTGCCGTGCGCTCCGCCACAGGCTGCTCGTCCACCCGGAGGCGTAGGTCCATCTCACGGGGGCGGATGATAGCAGTCAGGGCCGATGCCAACCTGTGCTATCAATCCCCCTCAAATGTTCCTCTTCGACGTCCTCGGCCTCGGCTTGACGCTGTTGACGCTCGCCCTGCTCGCGCTCGGCGGCTATCTCCTCGCGCTCCGGATGCTCTCCGGTGGGGGCGATGACGCGACCGCCGATCCGCTAGGGCTCGCCATCGCCACCCTCCTGGCGGCGAGCGCCGAGGCGGTGGGGATCGGCCTGCTCCTCGGAGCCTTGGGTATCCTCCGGCTGGAGCTGGGGCTCGCGGTCCAGACGGTCCTGGTCCTCGTCCTCCTCCGCGGCCTGAAGAGCCGGGGGATCGATCCCGGGATCGGCGGGCGGCTCCTCCTCTCCCGGACCTGGGAGAAGCTCCGCCAGCACCCCGCCTTCTCCCTCCTCGCCCTCCACGCGGTGGGGAGCGAGGCCCTCCGCGGACTGCTACGGCCGCCCCTCTCCTGGGACAGCCTCATGTATCACCTGATGCTGACTGCCCGCTGGCTACAGGAGCGGAACTTGAAGCCGGTCTTCGGCCCCTACCCGGTCAACGACTACGGCTTCGTCCCCGCCAACGGCTCGGTCTGGCTCTGGTGGTGGATGGCGCCCTCGCACAGCGAGCTCTACGTCAATCTCGCCTTCCTTCCCCACTGGCTGCTGCTGGGCCTCGCAACCGGCGGCATCGCCCGCCAGCTCGGGGCTCGGCGGCACTGGCCGCTCGCCGCTTTCTTAGTCCTGGTGACGCCCACAGTCGTGCGCTTCGCCGCCACCCCCTACGTCGACGTCTTCCTCGCCTCGGTTCTCCTGGGCGCCGGCTACTTCGCCATCCGCTGGATGCGCGTCCCCCGCTCCGGCGACGCCGCCTTGGCCGGCTTCGGGCTGGGGCTCGCGAGCGGCGCCAAGCTCCTCGGCGTCCCCTACGCGATCGTGCTCGCCGGCATGGCGGTCCTCGGCGCACGCGGGGATTGGCACGCCTGGAGACGCCGAACCGCGCAGGTCGGGCTCGCCGTGCTCCTCGCGGCGGCTCTCGGGAGCTACTTCTATCTCCGGAACGTCGCCTACGGGGCCGGGCCGCTCGCCATCGCCTGCGAGGGGCGGACCGGACCGCAGCCCAAGGGGCCGGTGCCGGCGCTCCCGCGCCCCGACTCGGTCCTCGATCGCTGGGAGACGGTGGGGAAGACCCAGGTCCTGGACGCCTTCCTCGGGATCACCCGGCCGCAGTCGATCGAGCTCGGCGCCGGTCCCCAGGTCCTCGTGCTCCTCCTCGCCTTCCTCGCCCTCCCCTTCGCTCTCCCCGGCGCCCGGTGGGAGAGCTGGCTGGTGGCGGCCCAGATCGGCTTCGAGCTGCTCTTCTGGCTGGTCGTGCCCTTCGCCGCCAACTTCCACGTCTTCGCCAACATCCGCTACCTCGTCCCGGCGCTCGGCCTCGCCTTCGCGGGCGGCGTCGCGATCGCGGAGACGCGCGCGATCGAGGAGCGCTGGTTGACCGGGATCGCCTTCGCCCTCGCCTGCCAGGGGCTGCTACAGCTCCACGCCGAGATGCCGCACGGGGTGCGGATCGCGGTGGCCGCGGCCGACCTGGCCGCCGTCGCCCTCGCCTTTTCTCCCAGCCTCCGCGAGCTCGGCCGCCGCCGGGCCCGGGCGCTCGCGGCGACGGCGCTCGTCCTCGCCCTCCTCTGCGCTCCGCTCCTCGCCCGCTTCCGGGTGGCCGACCGGCCCCGCGCGCTCGCCACCGAGTGGACCTCCCACTCGACCTCGGCCAAGCTCTTCGCCGGCGGCTGGGGGTGGCTCGATCAGAACGGCGGCGACGGCACGGTCGACGTCGTGGGGTCGCCCGGCACCTACTTCGTCTATCCCGCGATGGGCCCCTACCTGGGGCGGAAGGCGGTCTACGTCAACGTCAACCGCGCCAACCTGGACGACGCCGCCCACTACCCCAAGTGCGATCCGCGGGTCGACCCCTCGCCTGCCGCCTGGGCCGCGAACCTGGCCGCGGGCAAAGTCCGCTGGCTCCTCCTCTGCCGTTACCCGGAGTTCGACTTCCCCCTGGAGGAGCGCTGGGCGCAAGCGCGCCCCGATCTCTTCGCGCTCCGCTACCGGGACGAGACGAGCCTGGTGATCGAGTTTCTCCCGGAAGCCCGCCGCCGGGCCCTCACCCCCTGATCTCATCCCCTAAAAGCGGAAAAGGGCGCCCGCTTGGGGCGCCCTCGCCGGACCATCGTTCGCAGCCTTGCGATCAGGGGGTGACCTTCTGCGGCCAGCGGACGAAGAAGCCGTCGGCCCAGAGGATGTCCTGGTCGTAGTCGGTCGGGTCGAACGAGGTGACGTTGATGGCGCTCGTCAGCTGCTTCTTCTTGTCGCGGCCGTAGCTGTGGATCGCCATGACCTGGGGGTCGAGCGGGGTGGCGGTCTTCAAGTAGTAGTCGTAGTTGGTCTTCCAGCCGTCCACTACCGGGACGTCCTGGAGGTACTGCGGGACGAGGACCGAGCGCAGGAGATCGCCGCTCGTCACCGTGCCGTAACTGCCGAGGTCGACCGTCGTCGAGGCGGCGCCGGCGGCGGCGGCGCCGACCTGGTCGGTCAGCCAGGAGAACATCGCCGTGCCGGCGTTCCGGATGTCGGCCACGGTCCGCTTCTGCTTCGCCTTCTGGAGCGCGTCCAGGAAGTTGGGGATCAGGAGAGCCGCGATGATTCCGATGATCGCCACGACGATCAGGAGCTCGATCAGCGTGAAGCCCCGCTCCCGATTACGGATTTTCTTCAACATGTTCCTATCCTCCCTCGTCTTGCGCAACCCTCTCCCACGGCGGATCCATGGGTGTTTCGGAGGGGGGGAGGAGCAGGGTCTATGCCAGCCTGTCTATGCTTGCAAACCCTTGTGGCTCAAGGAGTTTACAACTGTTTACAATCGCCCGCCGACAAAAAGTGACGGACCTCTCTGCTACTTTGTGTCAGCGGCGAGCCGGTGCAGGACGGTCGAGTAGAGGTGCACCCCTTCGACGAAGCCGGGGAGCGCCATCCGCTCGTTGGCGGCGTCGACCTGGAGGGTGTCGGTGGTCATGATGAGGAAGGGGGAGAAGCCGTAGGAGGGGATGCCGGCCTGGCGGAAGAAGCGCGAGTCGGTCGCCGTCCAGGAGAGGAACATGGGGCCCGCGGTGGCCCCCGGGTGGCGAGTCTCGACCTCGTCCTTGATGACTTTGAGGATGGGATGATCGGCGGGGCTGCCGTGGCGGGCCGTGGGCAGCTCGTGGAGGGTGGCGGTCAGGCCCTCGAGCATCCACGGCGGCAGCAGCTCGTCCCGCACGCTGGCGAGCTCGACCCCCGGCAGGAGGTGGAACTTGATGGTCAGCTCCCAGGTGCCGTCCGCGGTCTGCCGCAGGGCGAAGGGGACCGCCTCGTTGCGGAACATCGACTGCACGTAGGG
>JAXDLD010000320.1:0-2524 GCA_034666805.1 Acidobacteriota bacterium | reverse complement strand
GGCCGCCCTCGACCCGGGGGCTCCGGCGGTGATCGGGGGCGGCGAAGCCTGGAGCTACGGCGAGCTCCACCTGCGGGCGGGCCGGATCGCCCGCCGCCTACGCGAGATCGGGGTGGGTCCGGGAATGCGGGTGGGGCTCTGCCTCGAACGCTCGCCGGACCTCGTGGCAGGCCTCCTCGCCACCCTCGGGGTGGGGGGAGCCTACGTGACGCTCGATCCCGCCTACCCGGCGGAACGCCTCGCCTACCTGCTGGCGGATTCCGGGGTTGCCGTCGTCCTCACCCAGAGCGGCTTCGCCGAGCGGCTCCCCGCCGGCGGACCGCCGGCGCTCCTCCTCGACCGCGAGGAGGAGCTGCCCGCAGCGGACGACCTCGTCCCCGCGGAGGGCGGGCCCGAGGACCTCCTCTACATCATCTATACCTCCGGCTCGACGGGCCTCCCCAAGGGCGCCGGCGTCTACCAGCGCGGCTTCGTCAACCTGCTCCGCTGGTACGTCGAAGAGCTCGGCGTGACGGCCGGCGATCGCTTCCTCGTCGTGACCTCGCCGGGGTTCGACTTGACCCAGAAGAACCTCTTCGCCCCGCTCCTCACCGGCGGGCTCCTCGTCCTCGCCGACCCTGGGCTCTACGATCCGCGCGAGATCGCCGCCTTGGTCGAGCGCCACCGGATCACCCGGCTCAACTGCACCCCGAGCGCCTTCTACCCCCTGATCGAGGAGGTCGGGGAAGCGGGTCTCTCTTCCCTCGCGAGCGTGATCCTCGGCGGCGAGCCGATCTCTCCGGAACGCCTGGCATCCTGGCGGCGCTCCGGCGGGCTCCGGGCGGAGGTGGTCAACAGCTACGGTCCCACCGAGTGCACGGACGTCGTCGCCTTCCACCGCCTGCCGCCTCCCGGTGAGGCCGGCTCCGGCGGCCCCGGGGGGATGCCGATCGGCCGCCCGCTCCCCGGTTTCCGCCTGCTGACTCTCGACCGTGATCTCCAGCCGGCGCCGATCGGGGTGCCCGGCCAGCTCGCCGTGGGCGGGGTGGGGGTCGGAGCCGGCTATCTCGGCCGCCCCGATCTCACCGCCGCGAAGTTCGTCCCCGATCCGTTCGCCGACGCGCCCGGCGGGCGGCTCTACTGGACGGGCGACCTCGCCCGCACTCTCCCGGGCGGCGAGATCGATTTCCTCGGCCGGGTCGACGATCAGGTCAAGGTGCGCGGCTTCCGCATCGAGCTGGGGGAGATCGAGGCCGCCCTGGAGAACGAGCCGGGGGTGCGCGCGGCCGCCGTCCTGGCGCGGGAGGACCGGCCGGGCGACCGCAGGCTCGTCGCCTACCTGGCGCTCGCCGCCCCCGGCGTCCTCCACGACCTCCGGCAGGCTCTCGGGCGGCGCCTGCCGGCCTACATGGTCCCCGGCGCTTTCGTGGTCTTGGACGACTTACCCCTCTCCGCCAATGGCAAGGTGGACCGGCGAGCGCTGGCGAACCGGCTTCCCGAGACGGAGCCGGCAGGCGCGGCGAAGCTGGCGGCGTCGGAGCCCGGCAGCCCGCTCGAAGCCCGGCTGGCGGAGATGTGGGCGGAGCTTCTGGGCCGCGAGCGGGTGGGGGTCCAGGACGACTTCTTCGCCCTCGGCGGCCACTCGCTCCTCGCCACCCGGCTGGTGTCGCGGGTGCGCCGGGAGCTCGGGGTGGAGCTGCCGCTCCGGGCCGTCTTCGAAGCGCCCACGGTCGCCGCCTTGGCCGCCCGCCTCGGGCCGGCCTTGCCCAGCCAGCCCGGGCTCGTACCCGTCCCTCGCGAGGGGGACCTGCCGCTCTCCTTCGCCCAGGAGCGGCTCTGGTTCCTCGATCAGCTCGATCCGGGGAGCGCCTCCTACAACGTGGCCGGCGCGGTCCGCCTCGCGGGCCGGCTGTCGGCCGCCGCCATGGCCGCCGCGCTCTCCGCGCTCGCCCTCCGCCAGAAGACGCTCCGCACCACCTTCCCGACGGGGGAGGACGGTCCGGTCCAGGTGATCGCGCCGGCCGCTCCGCGGGTCTTACCCCGGGTCGACCTCACGCGGCTGCCGGCGGAGCCGAGGGAGGCGACGGCGCGCGCTCTCGCCCATGAAGAGGCGGCGCGGCCCTTCGACCTCACGGCGGGTCCCCTGATGCGGGTCTGCCTCCTGGGACTGGCGTCGGGAGCGGCGGGAGAGAGCGAGGAGCACGTCCTCCTCCTCACCCTCCACCACATCATCGCGGACGGCTGGTCCATGGGGGTCCTCGTCCATGAGCTGGCGGCCTTCTATGAGGCGGCCCTGGCCGGCCGGCCGGCCGCGCTCTCTCCGCTCCCGATCCAGTACGCGGACTTCGCCCTCTGGCAGCGGAGCTGGCTTACCGGGGAGGAGCTGGAGCGCCAGCTCGCCTGGTGGCGGGAGCACCTGGCCGGCGCCCCCGCCCACCTCACGCTGCCGGCCGACCGGCCGCGGCCGGCGGTGCAGAGCTCCCGCGGCGGGACGGTGCCGGTGGCGCTCCCGGCCGGGCTCGCCGAGCGCCTGACAGCCCTCGGC